>DATKBK010000130.1:0-3050 GCA_035514045.1 Steroidobacteraceae bacterium
GGGATCCCAGGCGATCAGGCGGCCATAGGTGTTGTCGAGAGCCCATTGCGGATCGATGCCGGCATTGGAGGAGAAGTCTGCACCCACGTTGGTGGTGAGGTTCACGGGGTTGAATTCGGCCGGCTGGCCGAACTCGAACGGCGTGCCGTGAATGGGCAGGTACACCAGGCCCGTCTGCGGGCTGAAGGCCATGGAGTGCCAGGTGTGCACGCCATTCGGGTTGTGCGTGGACCGGAATGGCTTGCCGGTGATGTTGTAGCGCGCCTCGGGCGTCTCGACCGGACGGCCGGTTTCAAGATCGACATGGGTGGCCCAGGCGATCTCGGTGAGCTTCTCGGCCGAGATCAGCTCGCCGCTGGCGGCATCGAGCACATAGAAGAAGCCGTTCTTCGGCGCCTGCATCAGCACGCGGCGTGATGCGCCGTCGATGGTCAGATCTGCCAGGATCATCTGCTGAGTGGCGGTGTGGTCCCAGGTCTCGCCCGGCGAAGTCTGGTAATGCCATTTGTAGCTGCCATCGTCCGGGTCGAGCGCGACGATGGAAGTGAGGAACAGGTTGTCACCCTTGCCTTCGCTGCGGAAGGTGTGGTTCCACGGGCTGCCGTTGCCCACGCCGATGTAGAGCAGGTCGAGCACGGGGTCGTAGGACATCGAATCCCACACCGTGCCGCCGCCGCCGATGGCCCACCATTCACCCGACCAGGTCTTCGCTGCCTCTTCGAGGATGGGCGCTTCGAAGCCGTCGGCCGGATTGCCCGGCACGGTGTAGAAGCGCCAGGACAGGTCGCCGGTGTCGGCGTCATAGGCCGAGACATAGCCGCGCACGCCGAACTCGCCGCCGCCATTGCCGATCAGCACCTTGCCCTTCACCACGCGCGGGGCGCCGGTGATGGTGTAGGGCTTGCTCTGGTCGATGGTGATCACATCCCACAGCTTGCTACCGCTCTTCGAGTCGAGCGCGATGAGGCGACCGTCGATGGTGCCCACGAACACCTTGCCCTGCCACACGGCCACGCCGCGGTTCACTACGTCGCAGCAGGCATTCACTGCCCACTCGCCGGGCACTTCGGGGTCGAAGGACCACAGCGCCTTGCCGCTCTTCGCGTCGTAGGCCTTGACCTTGCTCCAGGCAGTGGAGATGTAGATGACGCCATCGACCACGATGGGCGTGGCTTCCTGGCCGCGGCTGGTGTCGAGGTCTGCGTACCAGGCAAGGCCAAGTTCGCCGACATTGCCGGTATTGATCGCGTCGAGCGGGCTGTAGCGCTGCTCGGAGTAGGTGCGGCCGTGGCTCATCCAGGCGCCGGGTTCGGCGTCGGCGTTGGCCAGGCGCTCGGCAGCGACATCGGCCTGGCCGATGCGTTTCTGGCAACCGGCCGCCAGAAGGGCAGCCAGCGAAAGCATGGCGCCGGATCGCAGCAGGTAAGAAGCAGTGCGTCGATTCATGTGTGCTCCCCATCAGTTCCTGCTCCGGCTCATGACGCGGAGTCTTGTGGCCGCAAGTATATGCGGATCCACAGCGCCGTTGGCGCGTTGGGGCGCGTCTGCGTACCCTTGCACCCATCACGATTGGCTCACGAGGTGTCCATGGCGCGCAGGATAGTCATCATCGACGGTCATCCCGATGCGACGGCGAAGCGCTACATCCATGCGCTGGCGAAGGCCTATGAGAAAGGCGCGGTGGAGGCGGGCCACGAGGTACGCATGATCAGGGTCGCTACGTTGGGCATCCCCGGGATTCGCAGCAACGAGGACTTCCGCGACGGCAAGCCCCCCGCTGCGGTAGACGCTGCCCAGCAGCATGTCGCCTGGGCCGATCACCTGGTCATCATCTATCCCTTATGGCTGGGCTCCATGCCAGGGATGCTCAAGTCGTTCTTCGAGCAGCTGCTGCGCCCCGGCTTTGCGTTCGCCCCGGCTACGGACAGGGGCATGCCGCGCAAGCTGCTGAAGGGCCGCTCCGCGCGCATCATCGTGACCATGGGCATGCCGGCTCTGTTCTACCGCTGGTACTTTCGCGCTCATAGTCTCAAGAGCCTGGAGCGCAACATCCTCGCTTTCTGCGGCATCCAGCCAGTGCGCGCCAGCCTGGTGGGGATGGTCGAGGGCATGAGCCAGCTCAAGCGCGAGCAATGGCTGGCGAAGGTCGAGAGGCTGGGGCGCCTCGCGAAGTAGCGGGAAGCTGGCACTACGGACTTGCGGCCCCGAGGGGCAGGGCCGGTATTCAGGGCGTCGGGAGCAACGCTTCTCTCACCCGCGCACTTTCGTACCGCTGCTGGCAGGGCAGGCAGCGCTTGGCGGTGGGAAAGGCCTCGAGCCGGGCCAGCGGTATCGCGGCGCCACACTGAATGCACTGCCCGTAACCACCCGCTGCCAGGCGCTGCAGTGCCACCTCGATGTCGCGAACCTCTTCCACGTCGCGCGCTACGTCGGCATGGCCAACATCGGCAAGCAGATCGGCCAGCGACTGGTCCTGCGTGTCCTGCACCTGCCCAGCGATGATGGCGTACCGCTCGGCGTCGATACGCAGCAGCGTGTCGCGGATCTCCGACCGCAGCAGCTCCTTGCGTTCGCGCAGGCTTTTTTCAAGGCGGTGGTGGTCGGCTGAACTCAGGGTCGAATGCATTGGGTAGCAGTCTCCGGATTATCGGGCGGCAGGCTGCGCTGCTGCGTGTCAGGTCCTGCGCTCTCCGGCGCCAGGCTCCGGTGAGCGCGCCCTGGGCTCATGTGTGAGTGATTGCGTTTGCTGCGCCCCGCTCTGGCTGACCAAGCCAGAATAGGTGATCCGGAGCCATGCCTCCATACGTAGTACTACCAGCCGCTGCGGCGCAGCAGTTGCCGCAACAGACTCCGCATTAGTCCCTATGGGTGCCGCGCAGATGAGCTGCTAAAAGGGGCACTTGAGCGGGAGAATGACGGTGAACACAGCAGCCACCAGCACTGGCGCGGGACCCCGCGAGGGGTGCCGGTGAGGTCCGCATTGATACGACGGATTCTGGTTGTCGTGGATCCCACTGCGACCACACAGCCGGCCCTCGACAAGGCGGTGC
>DATKBK010000131.1:0-7859 GCA_035514045.1 Steroidobacteraceae bacterium
ACGTCCCGAACGTAGTGCTCTACCAGGCTGAGCTACATCCCGACTGCGTGGGCGCGGGAGTTTACGCGAACGGGCGCGCGCCTGTCACGGCTGGCACCGCATCGGGGTGCGCCGGGGCTCAGCGGTCCCGATCGACCGCGGTTTCGGCCAGGGCGGCCAGTGCGTCGCGGTAGCGCGAGATCCCGACCGGCGCCAGCGCTGCAACGGCCGCACGTGACTCGGCCAGGGCCTTTTCCCGCGTGTATTCGATGCCGCCGGCGGCATCGATGCAGGCGATGATCCGGGCCAGGTCCGGCTCGGGCCGGCCTTCTTCGCCGGCACCGGCCACCGCCGCGCGGATCAACTCCACCTCCGGGCCCGCCGCGTGCCGCAGGGCATGGATCAGCGGCAGGGTCATCTTTCCCTCGGCCAGATCCTCTCCCAGTTGCTTGCCACGCGTGGCCGGATCGGAGCGGTAATCCAGCACATCATCGATGAGCTGGAATGCGACCCCGAGGTGCCGTCCGTAGGCTGCCAGCGCGCGCTGGACGTCCAGATCAGCCTCCGCCAGCACTGCTGCGACCTCGGCCCCCGCCTCAAACAGCTTCGCTGTCTTGCGATGGATCACCTGCAGGTAGCGCTCCTCCGTGGTGTCCGGATCCTGCGCATTCATCAACTGCAGCACCTCGCCCTCGGCGATGACATTGGTGGCTGCGGCCATGATCTCCATCACCCGCTGCACGCCGATCGCAGCCATCATCTGGAAGGCGCGCGAATAGACGAAATCACCCACCAGCACGCTGGCCTCGTTGCCGAACAGGGTATTGGCAGTGTCGCGGCCGCGACGCAGCGCCGAGTGATCCACCACATCGTCGTGCAGCAAGGTGGCGGTGTGGATGAACTCGATGAAGGCGGCGGCGTCCAGGTGGGCATTGCCTTTCAGGCGGCCGCCCCCGGCCGCGGCATGGGCTGCCAGCAGCACCACCAGGGGCCTGAGGCGCTTGCCCCCGCCGGCCACGATATGCTCGGCCACCTGGCTGACCAGCGGCACGGCGCTGTCGAGCCGGGTGCGGATCACCCCGTCCACGGCGGCGAGCTCCGCGGCCACCAGCCCCCGAATATCCTCCAGCGTCATCCCCACCCTTCCGTAACCCCTGCAAACAAGGGGTCAGATGGTAACAGGATGGCCGCTCAGGGCCGCCGCCAAGTCGCTGTTTGGGCGGGGAAAAATACTGCCCGATCCGGTTTGACCGGAAGGGTTGCCACCATTAGAATGCGCGGCCTTTCCGTCTGGAGCATTCATCAGATGTACGCCGTGATCGCCACCGGTGGCAAGCAGTACCGGGTCGAAAAAGACAGCCTGCTCAAGGTCGAGAAACTCGACGCTGAGCCGGGCTCTGTAGTGTCGTTCGACAGCGTGCTGCTGGTAGCCGACGGTACCAACATCAAACTGGGCTCGCCGATGGTCGATGGGGCCAAGGTCAGTGCCACGGTCGAGAGCCACGGTCAGGGCGAAAAAAAGGTGATCGTGAAGTTCCGCCGCCGCAAGCATTACAAGCGCGCCGGTAATCATCGCCAGCAGTACACGCTGGTGAAGATCACCGCCATCGCGTAAGGGAGCAATCAATGGCACACAAGAAAGCAGGCGGCAGTACCCGCAACGGCCGCGAATCCCACAGCAAGCGCCTGGGCGTCAAGCGCTTTGGCGGCGAGTCGGTGCTGGCCGGCAACATCCTGGTCCGCCAGCGTGGCACGCCGATGCGCGCCGGCGCCGGTGTTGGCACGGGCGTCGACCACACCCTGTTTGCGCTCGTCACCGGCAAGGTGGAGTTCAGCAAGAAGGGTCCGCAGCGTCGCACCTACGTGAGTGTGGTTCCGGCCGCAGGCTGAAGCCCGCCGACAAGTTGAAGTTCGATGTGAACCCCGGCCCCGCGCCGGGGTTTGCGTCTGTGGAGTCCAGAT
Organism: Steroidobacteraceae bacterium; assembly: GCA_035514045.1. GTDB lineage: Bacteria > Pseudomonadota > Gammaproteobacteria > Steroidobacterales > Steroidobacteraceae > ZC4RG30. Next base: position 1,942 of record DATKBK010000131.1, read on the forward strand.
CAAATGAAATTCGTCGATGAAGCCATCGCCAAGGTGCAGGCCGGCAACGGTGGGCGCGGCTGCGTCAGCTTCCGGCGCGAAAAATTCATTCCCTTCGGCGGGCCGGATGGCGGCGATGGCGGCCTGGGTGGCAGCGTCTGGCTGCACGCGAAGGAAGGCATCAACACGCTGGCGGATTTCCGCATCCAGCGCACCTTCCGCGGCCGGAACGGCGAGGGCGGATCGGGCAACGACTGCACCGGCCGCGGCGGCGAGGACCTGTATGTCGATGTGCCGGTGGGCACGACGGTTACTGATGCGGAGACGGGCGAGTTGCTGGGCGACTTGAAGGTCGCAGGCCAGATGCTGAAGGTGGCGCAGGGCGGCAAGGGCGGCTTCGGCAATGCACGCTTCAAGTCCAGCACCAATCGCGCGCCGCGCCAGTTCGGCTCCGGCCTGCCCGGCGAGAAGCGCACCCTGACACTGGAGATGAAGGTGATCGCGGACGTGGGCCTGCTGGGCCTGCCCAATGCCGGCAAGTCCACGCTGATCCGCGCCGTGTCGGCCGCGCGCCCGCGTGTGGCGGATTATCCCTTCACCACGCTGTTTCCGAATCTGGGCGTGGTGGATGTGGGCGAACATCGCAGCTTCGTGATGGCCGATATTCCCGGCCTCATCGAGGGCGCGGCCGACGGCGCCGGCCTTGGGCATCGCTTCCTGAAGCATCTGCAACGCACCCGGGTGCTGCTGCATCTGATCGACATCGCGCCGCTGGACCCGGAAGCCGACCCGGTGCGTGATGCGCGCGCCATCGCGCAGGAGCTGAAGAACTACGACGCGGGGCTGGCGGCGAAGTCGCGCTGGCTGGTGCTGAACAAAATGGACCTGCTGCTGCCCGAGGAGGCACGCGAGCGAGCGGTGAAGATCGTGCGCGGCCTGAAGTTCAAGGGACCGGTGTTCCTGATTTCCGGTGCCACTGGCGAGGGAACGCGTGAGCTGTGCCGGGCGGTGATGGAGCTGATCGAAGCGGTGGCCCAGGGCACCGAGACCCAGGTGCGCGGCAATTTCGAGTTGCCTGCGCCAGTGCAAAAGGCGCCGAAGAAGAAGCAGCCTGCGGCGAGGCGGAAACGTGCCTCCGGCAGCAAGCCAGCCCGCAAAGCCGCCCCTCGTGCCAAACGCGCAAAATCAGCCGCCCGACGCCCCAACTGATCAGGCCCGCACGAGGCGGGCCTGAACGAACGATCCTGAATTGAATCCGGCGCTTACTTGCCGGCGGCAACCCGGGCCTTGGCGGCCAGCCGGCTCTTGTGCCGGGCAGCCTTGTTGCGGTGGATCAGGCCCTTGTTGACCATCGAATCAATCACCGGCTGGGCTTCACGGATGCCCGCACTGGCGGTTTCCTTGTTGCCCGACGCCACGGCCTCAGTGGCCTTGCGGATGGCGGTGCGCAGACGCGAGCGACTGGCCACGTTGCTGATGCGGTGCTTGACCGCCTGACGTGCTGCCTTTTCTGCCGACTTGGTGTTCGCCACGTTCCGCTGTCTCCGCCTTGAAAAACCGCCAGTTTCGGGGCCGCGTAGTGTGGGGAGGGGCGGGGCGGAAGTCAACCGCAAACCCGCCGCATGCCAGCACAATCTGGCGGCATTTCAGGGGCTTGGCCCGCCCCGGGCGAAGCGGTTCTGCTAGGCTGCGGCGGCGATGAGTCGCCCCCTGTTGAAGAACACCAGCATCACTGGTGCCGCTACCCTGCTGTCGCGGCTCACCGGCCTGCTGCGGGACACCCTCATGGTGCAGACACTGGGGGGCGGTGTGGTTTCCGACGCCTTCTACGTGGCGTTCAAGATCCCGAATTTCCTGCGCCGGCTGTTCGCTGAAGGGGCGTTCTCCCAGTCCTTTGTGCCGGTGATCTCCGAGTACCGCACGCAGCGCGACCAGGCCGAAGTGAGGGAGCTGGTGTCGGGTGTGGCTGGCACGCTGGGCACGCTGCTGTTGGTGGTGAGCGCGCTGGGTGTGCTGGCATCGCCGGTGATCATCATGCTGTTTGCGCCGGCGTGGGCCATCAGAGGTTCCGAAGGCTTCGACCTGGCCGTGCAGATGCTGCGCTGGACGTTCCCGTTCCTGTTCTTCATTTCCATGACTTCGTTGCTGGCGGGCGTGCTGAACAGCTACGGCAGGTTCTTCCTGCCGGCCTTCACGCAGGTGATCATGAACCTGGTGATGATCGGCGCGGCGGCGTGGATAGCGCCGGGCAGCGACAACCCGGGGCTGGTGCTGGCCATTGCGGTGTTCGTGTCGGGCGCGGCGCAGGTGGTGTTCCAGTTGCCCGCGGTGGCGCGGCTGGGGCTGCTGTCCTGGCCACGCTGGCGCCCCGCGTACGAGGGCGTGCGCAAGGTGGGCAGGTTGATGGTGCCGGGCATCATCGGCTCGTCGGCGATGCAGATCAGCCTGCTGCTCGATACGCAGATCGCCACCTTCCTCGTCGCCGGCAGTGTGACCTGGCTGTACGTCGCGGACCGGCTGATGGAGTTCCCGCTGGGTGTGTTCAGCATCGCGCTGGCCACGGTGATCCTGCCTGGCCTGTCGGCCAACCATGCCTCGAAGTCGATGGAGCAGTTCTCGGCGACACTGGACTGGGCGCTGCGCCTGGTGGTGGTGCTGGCTTCGCCGGCGGCGGTTGGCATGCTGTGCTTCGCCGGACCGATCACCGCCATGATCATGGGGTACCGCGCCTTCGATGCCGAGAACGTGCTGCACACCAGCTACGCGTTGATGGCCTATTCCTGGGGCCTGCTGGCCTTCAGCTTCGTGAAGGTGCTGGTGCCGGGCTACTACGCGCGCCAGAACACTAGACGTCCGGTGCGCATCGCGATGATCGCGTTGGCGGTGTCCACCGGCCTGAATGTGTTCGTGGTCCTTCCGGCGGCGCACTTCGGTCTGCCGCAGCCGCATGTGCTGATCGCCACGGCGACCTGCATCGGGGCGCTGGTCAATACGGTGCTGCTGTGGCGCGGCCTCACCGCCGAAGGCGTGCTGAAACCATCGGCGGGCTGGCGCAAACTGCTGCTGCGAGTACTGGCGGCGAACGTGCTGATGGGCGCACTCCTGTGGTGGATGGCCGGCGACACGTTGCGCTGGATGCAGATGCCCTTCCTCGAGCGCCTGTGGCGCGGAGGCGGCGGCATCATGCTCGCTGCGGCCGTGTACTTCGCCGTGCTGTTCCTGCTGGGCCTGCGCCAGCATCATCTGCGCTCGGCGCGGTCCTGATGCGTCTGCTCAGACGACTGGATGCGCGCAGCGCCGCGGCCGGCACCTACGTCGCCGCCATTGGCGGCTTCGATGGCATCCATCTGGGGCATCGCGAGTTGATCCGGCGTGCTCGCGAGCTGGCGCGGTCGGCGGACCACAAGAGCATGGTGCTGAGCTTCGAGCCGCTGCCGAAGGAATACTTCGCGCAGGGTGAGCCCCCGGGCCGACTCACCAGTTTCCGCGAGCGCTGGCGACTGCTCGAGCAGAACGGGCCCGACGTGTTCTGCGTGCTTCGATTCGATGCCGCGCTGCGCCAGCTGGACGCGGCGCAGTTCACGACCCTGCTGGTGACCGGTGGCGTAAGAACGATCGTGATCGGCCATGATTTTCGCGCCGGCTACGGCGGCGAGGCCAGCGCGCAATGGTTCCAGGCGAATGGTCAGCGGCTGGGCCTGGCAGTGGAGGTGATGGCGCCGGTGATGGGCGAGGGCCTGCGCATCGGCAGCGGAGCGATCAGGGACGCGCTGGCGGCGGGCAGGCTGGAGCAGGCGGCGCGGCTGCTGGGCCGGCCCTATTCAATGCGCGGCAGGGTGGTGCGCGGCGAGCAGCTGGGTCGCCGGCTGGGATTTCCCACCGCGAACCTGCGTCTGGCGCGACGCCGCCCCCCTCTGGACGGTATCTTTGCGGTCCGGGTGCGGGGCGTTATGGCCGGCAGGGCGCTGGACGGCGTAGCCAGTCTCGGCACGCGTCCCACGGTGGGCGGCATCGTGCCGCTGCTCGAGGCGCATGTGTTCGACTATGCGGGCGATCTCTACGGCCGCGAACTCGAGATCGAATTCGTGGCGCGGCTGCGCGATGAGCTGCGGTTCGACGACGTGGCTGCGATGGTCGCGCAGATGCATCGCGACGCGGCGGCCGCGCGCGCGCTGCTCGCATCCGGTTGATTCATTTACAAGGTGCTGGAAGTTTTGACTGACTACAAGAACACGGTGAACCTGCCGCGAACGGATTTCGCGATGAAGGCGGACCTCGCCCGGCGCGAGCCCGCGATGCAGAAGTGGTGGGATGACAATGACATTTATGGCGAGCTGCGCCTGGTGGCGCGCGGCCGGCCGCGCTTTGTGCTGCATGATGGGCCGCCCTATGCCAATGGCGCCATCCACATCGGCCACGCTGCCAACAAGATCCTCAAGGACATCATCGTCAAGTCGCGGTCGCTCGACGGCTTTGACTCGCCCTACATTCCAGGCTGGGACTGCCACGGCCTGCCGATCGAACTGCAGGTGGAGAAAAAGCATGGCCGCGTCGGCCAGAAGCTCGACGCGCGCGCCTTTCGCGCCGCCTGCCGGGCCTATGCGCAGGAGCAGATCGAGCTGCAGCGCCGCGACTTCAGGCGGCTGGGCGTGTTCGGCGACTGGGAGCGTCCCTACCTGACCATGGATCCTCGCTTCGAGGCGCAGCAGATCCGCGCACTGGGCAAGGTGATCGCCAACGGGCACTTCTACAAGGGTGCCAAGCCCGTGTACTGGTGCCTGGACTGCCGTTCCGCGTTGGCCGAAGCAGAGGTGGAGTACGAGGATCACGACTCCCAGGCCATCGACGTGGCCTTCGAGGTTGAGGACGTGACTGAACTCGCACGCCGCACCGGTGTGCGTGCCGATGCGGCGCAGGGCGCGGCCATCGTCATCTGGACCACCACCCCCTGGACGCTGCCCGCCAACGAGGCCGTGGCCTTGAACGGCGCCTTGCCCTATGTGCTGGTGGAGTTTCACCGCGACGGGCAGTTGCAGCGGCTGGTGCTTGCAGAAGAGCTGCTTGCATCTGGTCTCGAACGCTTCGGCGTGCCGGCCGATGCAGCCCGGCAGCTGGCGCGCTTCGACGGTAGTGCGCTCGAGGGGCTGCAGCTGCAGCATCCCTTCAACGACCGCAAGGTGCCGGTGATCCTGGGCGATCACGTCACGCTGGAGACCGGCACGGGTGCGGTGCATACCGCACCGGCCCATGGCATGGAGGATTACATCGCCGGCCTGCGCTACAGGCTGCCCGTGACCAATCCCGTGCAGGGCGACGGGCGATTCAAGGCGGAGGTGCCGCTGGTCGCTGGCCTCAAGCTGGAGGAAGGCAGCCAGCGCATCATCGATACCCTCAAGGAGAACGGCCGCCTGCTGCATCAGGCGAAGCTGCGCCACAGCTATCCGCATTGCTGGCGCCACCATACGCCCGTGATCTATCTGGCCACTCCCCAATGGTTTATCTCGATGGACCAGCGGGGCCTTCGTGCTGGCGCGCTGCGTGATATCGCGGGGGTGCAATGGACGCCGTCCTGGGGCGGCCAGCGTATCCACGACATGATTGCCAACCGTCCCGACTGGTGCGTCTCGCGCCAGCGCACCTGGGGCGTGCCCATCGCACTGTTCGTGCACCATGAAACCGGCGAGCCGCATCCACGCACGCCGGATCTGCTCGAGCAAGTGGCCGCTCGTGTCGAGCAGGGCGGCATCGACGCCTGGTTCGACCTGGATGCGACCGAGCTGCTCGGCGCCGAGGCCGGCAACTATCGCAAGGTCACCGACGTGATGGATGTATGGGCCGACTCCGGCCTGTCTTTCGAGTGTGTGGCGAAGACGCACGCGGAGATCGTGGCCCCGGTCGAGATGTACCTGGAAGGCTCCGACCAGCACCGCGGCTGGTTC
>DATKBK010000132.1:0-7996 GCA_035514045.1 Steroidobacteraceae bacterium
GCAGCAAACCAACCAGGCCGAGGACGAGGCCGCGCGTCGGTTGCGCGAGCTGGCGCGCCGCCAGGAACAGCTGGCGCAAGAGCGGCAGCGGCAACAGATACCACCGGAGACCCAGCGCTGGCAGCAGGAACAGTTGCGGCGCGAAGCCGAGGAGCTCCGCCGGCAGCTGGAACAGCTCGCGCAGAACTCCGGGCAGCAGGGTCAGCAAGGCCAGCAAGGCCAGCAGGGCCAGCAAGGTCAGCAAGGTCAGCAAGGTCAGCAGGGTCAGCAGGGTCAACAGGGCCAGCAGGGCCAGCAGGGCCAGCAGGGTGGTCAGCAGAGCGCTTCAAGTCAGGGCGGGTCCCAGTCACAGAATGATCGGCAGTCTGCACGCGCGGCAGCGGCGGCGGAGGCCGCGCGCCAGCTGGCTGAAGCGACGCGCCAGATGCAGAGCAACGATCCCGGCGCGCAGGCGCGCGCCAGCGAGCAGCTCAACCGCGCGCGCGAGCAGCTGGAGAGATCACGGCAGCAGGCGCAGGTTGGTCGGGAGCAGTTCGAGACTCTGGCCGACAGTGCACGCGCACTGGCCGAGCGCCAGCAGACCGCCGAGCGCGAACTGCGCGCGGCCACCGGCAATCGACCGCCGGCGTCGCTGGCCCGCTCGGACCGTGAGGTGGCTTCGGCGCTGACGCCAGCGCAGCGGGAGCGCCAGGCCGATACCCGACGTGAGATGCAGCGTGAACTCGAAGCGTTGCAGCGGGACATGGACAGCACGCGTCGCGCAGCGGTCGAAGATGCGCCGCGTGCGGCACGGCAACTGGCCGAGGCACGCCAGGAGCTGCAGGAACAAGGGGTGACGACTCGGCTCAGCTCCAGCGCGCGCCAGATCGAGGGCGGCCAGGAGCGCAATGCCGCCAATCTTGACTGGGTCATCACCGACAACCTGGAGCGTCTGGCCGAAAACCTGGAGTCTGCAGCGCAGGTGGCCGCATCCGAGACCGGCAGGCGCCAGGCGCCGGCGGGTGAGGCCAGTACCGAAGACCTGGCCGCCGAGCTTGGCGATCTGCGCCGCATGATGGACCGCGCACGGGAGCAGAGCCAGGCGCAGAACCGCGTTGGCGGCGATGCCGGCACTGCCGCGCCCAATGCCCAGGAGGGACAAGCCGGCCAGCAGGGCGGCGGCCAGCAGGGTCAGCAGGGCGAAGGCGGCCAGGGCCAGCAGGGTCAGGGTGGCCAGGGCCAGGGGCAGCAGCAAGGTCAGGCCGGCCAGGGGCAGCAACAGGGCAATTCGCCCGGCCAGCAAGGTGGCGCGCCGGGTGGCGCCGATGGCGGTGGCGGGAATCGGGGCCAATTCGGTGCCGGCAATGACCGGTTCGCCAACAACGGCCGCTTCATCGGTGGCACCGGTTCGCGCGAGACAGTTGCAATTGCACCTGGCCTGCGCGCTCAGACCGTGGTTTCTGCCGAGCGGCTGGCGCAGATCCGCGAGGAGCTGCGCCGCAACGGCATGCTCAGCGAGCCGGACGCGCGCGCGCTGGATGAGCTGGCGCAAGGGTTGCGCCGTGGCGGCGCGGACCCGATGAACGCCGAATACCAGCGCATGGCCGCGCTGGTCAATCAGCTGGAGCTTGCGATGCTGAAGTCGGCGCAGGACAGCAATGCCGGCGATACCACCCGGGCCACGGAAGCCGTCGACGACTCGCGCCAGTACCGCGACAATGTCGCCGAGTATTACCGCAGGCTGGGCGGGGGCGATGACTGACGGAAAGGTTCTGGCCGACCTTACGGCCCTGGTTGGCGCCGATGTAGCACTGGCGCCGACCCCGACCCTGCTTGAGAAACACACACGCGATTTCTGCGTCACGGGCGCCTGCGATGTCGGAGTGCGGGCGCTGGTGTTTCCGCGCTCCACCGCGCAGGTGGCAAAGGTGCTGGCGTACTGCAACGAACGCGGCATTGCCGTGCAGCCGCAGGGCGGGCTCACCGGTCTTGCCGGCGGTGCGGTGCCGGTTGGTCCCTGCGTCATCATCTGCATGGAGCGCATGCGCTCGATCCGCGAGCTCGACACCACCGCCGGCACGATTACCGTGGATGCGGGAGTGACCATGGAGGCGGTGCAGAAGGCCGCCGATGCCGCCGAGCTGTTCTTTCCGCTGGATCTGGGCGGGCGTGGCTCCTGCCAGATCGGCGGCAATATCTCCACCAATGCCGGCGGCAACCGGGTGCTGCGCTATGGGATGGCGCGCGATCTGGTGCTGGGCGTGGAAGCGGTGCTCGCCGATGGCACCGTGATCGATGCGCTGCGCAAGGTGATCAAGAACAATTCCGGCTACGACATCCGCCAGCTGTTCATCGGCGCGGAGGGCACGCTGGGCATCGTCACCGGCGTGGTGCTGCGCCTGTTCCCGAAGCCGCAAAGCGCCTGCACCGGCATCTGCGCGGTGGACGACTATGCCGGCGTGCTGGAACTGCTGAAGCGTGCGCGCCGCGGCTTCGGCGCACTGCTGTCGGCCTACGAAGTGATGTGGCCGGATTTCTACCAGCTGGGCACGGTGGCGCTGGGGCGCAAGCCACCGCTGGAACTGGGCTATGGGGTATACGTGCTGATCGAGACGCTGGGCACCGACCCGGATGCCGACCAGACCCGCTACGAAACCGTGATCGGCGAGGCCATCGAGGCCGGCATCGTGAAGGACGCCATCATCGCCCAGTCGCAGCGCGAAGCCACCGAGCTGTGGGCGGTGCGCGATTCGCCTGGCGAGTGGAGCAAGGGCGCGCACTGGCCGCAACTGGGCTTCGATGTCAGCGTGCCTACGGGCGAGATCGGTCCGCTGGCCGAGGAGATCGGCGCGGAGCTGAAGCGCCGCTGGCCGCAGCTGGTGGCGGTGTTCTTCGGGCACGTGGCCGATGGCAATCTGCATGTGTCGGTGTGCATGTCGGGGCACGACGTGCCCGAGCTCGACATCGAGAATGCCGTCTACGGCATCGTCGCGCAGCGGCGCGGCTCAATCTCTGCCGAGCATGGCATCGGTTCGCTGAAGATCCCGTTCCTGCATTTCTCGCGCAGCGAGGCGGAGATCGCGCTGATGCGTGCGATCAAGCAGGCGATGGATCCGAAGGGCATCCTGAATCCGGGCAAGCTGTTCGCGGCAACGGGCTCCGGCTCGCACTGAGCCGTTCCGGCGCGCCCTACAGGCGGATCAAGCCCCGCTTGTGCGCCACCGCCACCGCTTCGGTGCGACTGATCGCATCGAGCTTGGTCAGGATCGCCTTCACATGCGTCTTGGCCGTACCCTCGGTGATCGACAGGCGACGGCCGATGTCCTTGTTGCTGCGACCTTCGGCCAGCTGTTGCAGCACGTCCAGCTCGCGTTGGGTCAGGCTCGGCCGCGCCATGCGCTGCAGGGCCTTGGCCGCGATGGCGCCAGAGGTATAGGGCTGGTCGGCCGCGACGGCGCGGATCGCCGTGAGGATTTCCTGACGCGGTGCATCCTTCAACATGTAGCCCTTGGCGCCGCGGCTCAGGCTCTTGAAGATGTCCTCGTCGCCGTCGTAGGTGGTCATGATCAGCAGGCGCGCTTTGGGATGCCGTTCCAGCACGATCTCGACCACCGACACGCCGTCGCAACGCGGCATGCGCAGGTCCAGCACCATCACGTCGGGGCGGTGCTCTTCGAACAGCGCGATGGCGACGTCGCCATCATCGGCCTCGGCCACCACCGTCATGTCCTGCTGCTGGTTGACGATATTGGCCAGGCCATCGCGCACCACCGGGTGATCGTCGGCGAGGATCACACGGATCGGCGCGGCGGTGCTCATGCCGATGCCTTCGTGACGCGCGGAATCCGCACGCTCACCTGCGTGCCGGCGCCGGGCTCGCTCGCCAGTTCCCAGCGTCCGCCCAGTCCTTCGGCGCGTTCACGCATGTTGGTCAGCCCGAAACCCTGCCGGGCATGGAGCTCGGGCAGCCGCTGCAGCCCCCTGCCATCGTCACGGATGCACAGCAGCACTTCCTCTTCGCTGCTGTTCAGGTGGATCTCCACGCTGCCAGGCTCGGCATGACGCACGGCATTGATCACCGCCTCCTGCGCGATGCGCAGCAGCGCGTGCTCATGTTCCGGAGGCAGACCCGTGGCGCCACCACCATGGAATGAAGAGATGATGCGGCCGGACACGGTGGAGCGTTCGGCCAGCTGGCGCAGCGCCAGTTCCAGTCCACCCGGACGCGGTTGCTCGTCGGGGCGCAGCGCCAGCACCGAGCGGCGCGCCTCGGCCAGTCCTTCGCGGGCGATATCGCCGACCCGATTCAGCACCGGGGCCAGGGGCGAGCCTTTGGCCTGTTCCTCCGCCGCACCCAGCTGCATGAGAATGCCGGTGAACGCCTGGGCGAGGCCGTCGTGAATCTCGCGGCCCATGCGGTTGCGCTCGGCCAGCACCGCGGCCTGGTGCGCGGAGTGGAACAGCCGCTTCATCGCCATGGCCAGCGTCGCCTGCTGGCCCAGTGCGATCAGCAGTTCGGCCAGCTCCGAACGCATCGGTCCATGCGCGCTGAAAGCCAGGCACAGCACGCCGATGCTGCGTTCGCCGAATACCAGCGGCAGCATGAACAGGCTGCGGTGGCCGGCGCCGCGATGAAAGTCGATGGCCTGCGGCCAGTCTGGCAGCGCGACGCTGCCATCCAGCGGCAGATGCAGCGGATCGCGCAGGGCGCTCATCTGCCGGATGAAGGCCGAATCCGGCGCAGGCACGTTATTGGCGAACGGGGCGTCGGCAATGTGTCCATTGTTCACATGGCAGACGACGCGCCAGCTCTCGGAGTCGTAGCCGAGCATGATCGCCGTGGCCGCCTCGGCGCCGGCGTGGCGCACCGTTTCGAGCAGCAGGTGGGTGAAGAACTCGGTGGGCTGGCTGGCCAGGCGCTCCAGGTTGGCGCGCAGCACGGCATTGGCGCGCGCCAGTTCTGCCACGCGCTGTTCGGCGGCAGCCTCGCGCTCGCGGCGCATGGTGTCGAGCAGGCGTTCGCGCTGCAGCGCCGCGCCGATCACGCTGGCGGCGATCTCCAGCGCCGATACCACCGCCGAGTCGAACTGGCGCTCGGCGCGCAGCGTGTCGAAACCCACCACGCCGGCGTACCGGCCTTCGACCAGGAACGGCACGATGATTGAACTCTTGGCATCCTGGCTGGCGACGCTGATGTCCGAGGGCCAGTCCTTGCCGCAGAGATAAACGCTGCGCCCGGCCTGCAGCTCGGTGCAGAAGCAGTCGAGCCGGCGCGGCCGCCAGATGGAGTCGCGGCCCTGGCTGTGGTCGGTGGCAATGCCCGGTGCAGTCCACTGGGACTTGATCTCCAGCCAGCGCTCGCCGTTCGCACACACATCCACCAGCGCGAGTGTGGTGCGATCAACTTCGGCGGCCTCGCCGATCAGCTGCAGCACCTCCGGCATGCGCGCCAGGACGTCGGAGGATTCGAGCAGCAGCCGGCTGGCCTGGGCGGTGGCGGCCAGCAGCTGCTCGCGCCACTGGGTGGCATTGGCGCAAGGGGAGACCGGTGCAACGGCGTTCATTATTCCTCGAGTGTAGGTCATCCGCCGGCAGCCGGCGCTGGCCAGCCACCGCCGAGGGCCTTGTAGAGGGATACCAGGCTGGTGGCCGTCTCCGCCCGGCCCTGGGCCAGGGTGTCTTCGGCCTCCAGCAGGCTGCGTTCGGCATCCAGCACCTGCAGGAAATCTGCGGCGCCGTTTTCATAGCGCAGGCGGGCCAGCTGCGCGGCCGTGGCGCTGGCCTCGGCGGCCTCGGCCAGGCGCAGCAGCCGCTCGCGCGAGTGCGCATGGGTGACCAGCGCATCCTCGGTTTCCTGCAGGGCGCGCAGCACGGTCTGCTCGTAGGCAGCCAGCGCACCTTCGCCGCGGGCATGGGAGGCGGTGATGCGGGCGCGCACCTGGCCCAGGTCGAAGGCTGCCCAGCTGATACCGGGAGCGAGCAGATACGTGCTGGTTCCGGCGCTTCCCAATGCGTCGAAGCTGCCCGCTGCGAAGCCCACGCCGCCGCTGAAGGTGACGCGCGGGAACAGGTCGGCCACGGCCACCCCGATGCGCGCCGTGGCTGCGGCCAGCTGGCGCTCGGAGACGCGGATGTCGGGTCGCCGGCGCAGCAGCCGGGCCGGATCGGCCACAGCGGTGAATGCGGGTACGGCCGGCAGGTCTGCAGGCAGCGCAAGTTCGGTGCGCAGCGCGCCGGGATCGCGGCCCGTGAGCACACCGATGCGGTGGATGGCGCGGGCCGCGGCCGCTTGCAGCGGGCCGACCGATGCGCGCGTCGCGGCCAGCTGCGCGGCGGCGCGCGACGTATCCAGTTCCGTGCCGGTGCCGCCTTCCAGCCGCGCCTGCGTGAGTTGCAGGGTCTCGGTCTGGTTGTCGACGTTGCGTTGGGCCACCAGCAGTCGCTGCTGGTGGCCACGCAACTCGAAGTAGCTGCGCGACAGTTCGGCGGCCACCGAGACCTGCGCGTCGCGCAGGCCGGCCTCGGCTGCCTGCAGGTCTGCGTTGCCCGCCTCCAGTGCGCGCCGTTTGCGACCGAAGAAATCCAGCTCCCAGATCGCGTCGAAGCCCGCTTCGTAACCCTCGAGGTCGCGCACGCCGTCGACTGCCTGCGCGGTGGCTACGCGCTGATCGGCATATCCCGCGCTGGCGGTGATGGCCGGGCCCAGATCCAGCCGTGCCGCACCCCGCAGTGCGCGGGCCTCATTGAGCCGCGACAGTGCGATACGCAGGTCGTGATTGGCGAACAGCGACTCGCTGACCAGCCGGCTCAGCGTGGCGTCGTGGAACACTGTCCAGAAGGTGGCGAGCCCGGTGTCTTCGGTGGTGTAGCGCGCGGCGTCGGCGTTGGCGAACTGCTGCGGCAGCACCAGCTGCGGCTCGCGGTAGTCTGGGCCCACCGCGCAACCCGCCAGCAATGCGGTGGCGATCAATGCGGCGGCAAGGGAAAGGCGATCACCCATGACTGGTCTCCAGCGCGACGGCCGGCGCGTCAAGGGTCAGCGTGGCACGACGTTTCTGCACCAGCAGGTAGAACACCGGCGTGAGGAACAGGCCGAACAGCGTCACGCCGATCATGCCGGCAAACACGGTCGCGCCCATGGCCTGGCGCACCTCGGCGCCGGCGCCACTGGCCAGCACCAGCGGTACCACCCCCATGATGAAGGCGATGGAGGTCATCAGGATGGGGCGCAGCCGCATGCGGGCCGCGTCGAGTACAGCTTGCAGGGGCGCAAGGCCGCGCTCTTCCTGCAGGTGCTTGGCGAACTCCACGATCAGGATGGCATTCTTGCTGGCCAGTGCCACCAGCACCAGCAAGCCGATCTGGGTGAACACATTGCTGTCACCACCCTGGATCACCATGCCCACCAGCCCGGCCAGCAGCGCCAGCGGCACGATGAGGATGATGGCCAGCGGCAGCCGCAGGCTCTCGTACTGTGCAGCCAGCACCAGGAATACGAACAGCACGCACAGCGGAAAGATCAGCACGGCGGTGCCGCTCGCGGTCTGCTGCTGGTAGGCCAGCTCGGTCCACTCGAAGCTCATGCCCTGCGGCAGGTTCTCGTCAAGGATCTGCGTGATGACCGCCTGGGCCTCGCCGGAGCTGTGTCCGGGCGCGGCGCCGCCGGTGATGTCAGCCGAGCGGTAGGCATTGAAGCGCTCGACGAAATCCGGGCCGAAGCTGCGCGTAAGCGTGATCATCGAGCCCAGCGGCACCATCTCGCCACGTGCATTGCGGGTCTTGAGCGCGAGAATGTCATCGATGTCGTTGCGGAACTGTGCATCGGCCTGGACCATCACGCGGTAGGTGCGGCCGAAGCGATTGAAGTCATTCACGTAGGCCGAACCGAGGTAGGCCTGCAAGGTCTGGAACACATCAGTGATGCGCACGTCCTGCTGCTTGACCTTGACCCGGTCGACCTCGACCCGGATCTGCGGCACGTTCACCTGGTAGGTGGAGTACACATTGGCCAGCGCCG
>DATKBK010000133.1:0-7356 GCA_035514045.1 Steroidobacteraceae bacterium
CGGCAGCCATCGTGTAACCATCCTTCACCGTCACGAACCGATTCGCTTCCAGGCGCCCGTCCCAGCCCGTATTTTTCGCATCGTGAACCGTGGCGTCGTATCCATAGCGCGTCAGCGGTTGCAGGAACCCGAACAGGTACAGGTTGAATCCGGTCAGGGCCAGCGCCACCAGGAAAAAGGGCACGGCCATGCGCGTGATCGAACGTCCGGTGGCCAGCATGGCATCAAGCTCGTTGTCATCTCCGATCCGCGCCGTGGCCATGAAAATGGCAGCGAAGAACGCTGCTGGCATCGCCATGCCCAGATAGTGCGGTACCAGCGACGCCACCATCTTCACCACCAGCAGAGCGCTTGCGCCGGTGGCCGCGGCCAGTTCGAACAGGCGCAGCAAACGTCCGAGGATGCCCGCCAGCAGCAGGACACACACTGCGAGTACCAGTGGTCCCAGCAGGGCACGCAGCATGTACCAGTCGAGTCGGTCGGGCACACGATGGATCAGACGCTGCGCGGTGATCACTGGTGGGCGCTGCCTGGCGCGGGCCACGCCTGCGCAATGCGCGCGCGCAGCGCCTCGCGTGCGTCGGCGCCGGGCACTACGGCCGGCTCCAGGGCGGGCGGGCCGGGCCAGCCGGTGTCGGGGAAGGTGATGCCGTCAGACTCGCGCGCCACCGAGTAACGCGGAATGATGTGAAAATGCACGTCCGGGTCGACCATCATCAGCATCAGGTAGTTGATCCGTTCATAGGCCACCACCTGGCGCAGCGCGACCTCGGCGCCGCGCACCATCAATTGCAGCTCCGCGAAAGCTGCGCTGCTGAGGTCTGAGAAGGCGCGCGCGTCCTCACGGCATACCAGCACCAGCGCACCCAGCGTGGGCTGACGCGGCCGCAGCAGCACAGTCCAGTGCTTCCCCTGGGCAATGCGGCCGTCCGGGTCGCCGAACTTCAGCTCGGTGGCATTGGGCATGGCGGCATTATCCCGCATCGGGCAGGCGCAGGTCGTAGGCGGCGGCGTCGACGAAAGCTGCTTTTGCCAGCGACCATTGGCGCACCAGGACGCGGGCCCAGCGCGGCGCGCCAACTGCCGGCAATGTGACCAGATGCCAGCGCGCGGCCTCGTCGTGCCGATTGGGCAGGGCCGATGAAGACGGCACGCACAGCACCGGAATTGGACCCTGCGGTCCCGGCACCGCTTCGAGGCGCGCCTGGCGCGCATGCCCATGCAGCACCAGTTCCGCGCCCGCACGCTGCAGCACCGCGCGCAATGCGCCGCGGTCGACCAGTGCCTTGCGCGCCGACACTGCACCATCGGCCAGCGGGTGGTGCAGCAGCACCACGCGCAGCTGACCGGCGCGGCCTTCCTCGCCGAGCACGGCCTCGAGGCGATCCAGTTGCGCGGCGCCGAGCCGACCGGAGGCCAGCAGCGGCGCAGTAGTCACCGCCGAACAAAGGCCAATGAACGAAGCAGGACCGCGCCTCACTACCCACGGCCAGCGCTGGTCATCCGCCGTGAAGCGTCGCCAGCGCCCCAGGCCCTGCGTCTCGGACACTGGCACCAGCACATCGTGGTTGCCGGGAACAAGGTTCACGGCCATGTGCCCGGCCAGTGCCGTCATCCACTGCTCGGCCTGAACATACTCGCCCGGCAGCGAGAAGTTGGTAATGTCACCAGTGACCAGCAACTGTTCCGGTTGGAGCGAGACGAGGTCGGCACGCAGTCCGGCAATGATTTCCGGTCGTTGCACGGCCCGACGCCGCCGCCACGACCAGGCCGACAGCTGGCGCTTGGAGAAACGCTCGCGCCAGCCCAGGTTCGGCTCGAACGGCAGATGCAGGTCCGAGACGTGCGCAAAGCGCAAGGCGTTGGTCGATAATGCCGGCGCCGCAGAGGAAGTCATAAGGTTATTGATGATGCCACAACGCGCTGCCACGCCCCCCGCTGTTGCCGGACATGTGGTCGGTCACAGCTCCGTGCGGATCTGGAGCCTGACTTCGGCCGAGCGTCTGGCAAGGCAACTGCGTCGGGCGGGCGCCACGGCCGATGCAGGCGCTGCCGAACACATCGTACTGCTGCGGGCAGACTGGGTGTATGACGAACCGCTGGTGAAGGGCCTGGTGAGGCAGGCCACTGCCTGCACCATGTACACAGACGACGGAATCTGCGTCGCGGCGGTTGTTCCGCCTGATCGGGTTGAGGAGGTCACGCCTCTGCTCGCAGCCGGCAAAGCACCGGCGGACCTTCCACAGCTGCCTGCGCGCGAGATTGGCGGCAGCTTCAACAAAAGCCTCAAGAAGCGCGAGCCCCCCTTTCTGCTGCCCTTGACGGCTGCAAACCAGCGC
The DNA here is from genome assembly GCA_035514045.1 of Steroidobacteraceae bacterium. Classification (GTDB taxonomy): domain Bacteria; phylum Pseudomonadota; class Gammaproteobacteria; order Steroidobacterales; family Steroidobacteraceae; genus ZC4RG30. The sequence goes on from DATKBK010000133.1 coordinate 2,340, forward strand.
GATGTGGAGACCCGTGTATTTTCCGGGTCCTACAAGGGAGTCACCGATTTCGTGACCCGTCACATCTGGCCCCGCCCGGCGCAGTTTGTCACGCACCTTTGCGCCCGCGCCGGCATCACTCCCAACATGGTTACATCCATCAGTCTGGTGTTCGTGCTGGTAGCCATGTGGGCCTTCTGGCACGGCCACTATGGGTGGGGGCTCGCCGCGGGCTGGCTTATGACCTTTCTCGACACCGTCGATGGCAAGCTGGCGCGGGTTACGCTCAATTCATCGAAGTTCGGCGACCTGTACGACCACTCCATAGACCTGCTGCATCCGCCCTTCTGGTGGTGGGCCTGGATCGTTGGCCTGCCAGCCGCCGGTTTCGCGCTGGGTCCCGATTCAATCGCGCTGCAGGTGATCATCTGGGGCTACATCCTGCAGCGACTGCAGGAAGGGCTATTCGATGTCTTCTTCAAGGTACCCATGCACATGTGGCGGCGCATCGACAGCTGGTTCCGGCTGATCACCGCGCGGCGTAACCCAAATCTGGCCATTCTCACCGTCGCCACGCTGCTCGGGCGCCCGGACATCGGGATCAATACGGTTGCCGTCTGGGTCGCCTTCTGCCTTGTTGTGCACGCGGTGCAGATCATGCAGGCAGGAATTGCAAGACGGCGCGGACCGCTGGTGTCCTGGCTGTCGTGAGCCGCGCGCGCCTGCATGCCATGCTGGGCGCGGAACTGGCGCGGCCGGCGCCCGCAGGCGCGGTGGCACTGGCCGCTGCGCTTGCCCGGCGCGGGGGCTCGGCCACAGCCCTGGTGCTGTACTACGGCTCGGCACTGCGGGCGGGCAGCCTCGAGGGCATCCTCGATTTCTATGTGCTGCTGGATGATGTCGGGGCCTGGCCCGGCCCGGCACTGGCAAGGCAGGCCAATCGCTGGCTCCCACCCAACGTGGGTTACCTGGAACTGGACCATGGCGGCGAAAAGCTGCGCGCCAAGTATGCCGTGATGAGTGTCTCGCAGTTCCGCCACCGGCTCGGGGCAGCCGCGCTCGATACCACACTGTGGGCACGCTTTTGCCAGCCGGCGCTGTGCATCTGGGCGCGCTTGCCTGCCGATCAGGCCGAAGCCTGCGACCTGGTCGCCGACGCCGTGATCCGCGCCGGCCTGTGGGCGGCGCGCCTGGGACCGTCTGCGGCAACGGCCGAGGAATACTGGTGCGCACTGTTCGCCCACACCTATGCCGCGGAGTTGCGTGTGGAACAGACAGCGCGCCCGCAGGACATCGTGGCCAAGGACCCGGCGCGCTACGAGGCGCTGCTGCCGCTGGCGTGGCAGGCCGCCGACCTCGCCTTCGAACAACATGGCGCGAAGCTGTCGCCCGCGGTCATCGACGCAGAGCGCCAACAGGCGACGCACCAATGGGCCAGACGTGCACGCCACGGTCGGCGCCTCAATGCGCTGCGACTGATGAAGGCCGCTTTCACCTTCGATGGCGCCATGGACTATGTGGCCTGGAAGATCGAGCGCCACCGCGGCGTGCGTATCGAGGTCAGTGACTGGCAGCGCCGCTTTCCGCTGCTGGCCGCGCCGTTCCTGTACTGGAAACTGCGGCGCCTGGGGGTGTTGTCTCGCCGCGATCCGCCCCGCTAGAGCCAGCCCGCGCGGCGATACCAGGCCACGGCGTGGCCGAAGCCCTCCGGCAACGAATAGCGCGGCGCCCAGCCCTGCGGTCGGGCCCACTGCTCCGCCGGCACGGACCAGTCCAGGTGGCGCAGCTCGCGCAGTTTTTCCGCAGTGAGCATGTTGGCAGACCCGAACAGGCGCGCCGCATCGCCGGCCATCGCCACCGTACGCAGCAGCGCCGCCGGGGCATGGAAGAACCTGGCCTGGGTGTTGCCCACGGCACGAGCCGCAGTGGCAAACACTTCGCGCCAGCTGTAGCCGTCAGGGCGCGCATCCGCGGCGGTCAGTATCTGGCCGCTGAAGGGCTCGCGCAGCAGCCACACCAGCAGGCTGCACAGATCATCGACATGGATCATCGCCGCCCGCGCTGCACCGGCACCGAGCAGCGGGACCAGCCGCTGCCGCGCCAGCTGGAAAAACACCAGCGTCTCGCGGTCACCAGGCCCGTAGACCGCGGGCGGGCGCAGCACCATGGCGCGCCCACCCAGCACCTTCAGCACCGCCTCCTCACCAGCGCGCTTGCTCGCCGCATAGCCGGACAGCTGCGGTTCGCGTGCTGCGATGGTCGACACATGCAGCAATTGCGCCTGCGGCGCGACCGCGGCCATCACTTCGGCCAGCTGTGCACTGCCGACCGTGTTCACGGCATCGTACTGGCTGCGGCGCGCGGCCTTGATCAGCCCTGCCAGGTTCACTACGGCATCCACGCCCATCACCAGCTGCACCAGCGCCGCGCGATCCCGCAGATCTCCGGCGACGATCTGCGGCTCCATGCCGCGCCATTCGGCGCGCACCGGATCACGCCGCAGCAGCAGCCGCACCTGCCAGCCGTCAGCCGCCAGCAGCGGCGCCAGGTGAGCGCCGACGAATCCGGTGGCGCCGGTCAACGCGACAACCGGTCGACTCATGCCGCCACCAGCGGATACTTGCGCCAGCGCCGCTGATGCCAGCTCCATAGCTCCGGATGCGCCAGCACCTGCGACTCCACCTGGCGCATCACTGCGGCCGTGTCCTGCTCGATGCTGCCGCCGGGCGGCAGGCGCAGCGGTGGCTCGATCGCGAAATGCCAGAGCGGATCGGCGGCCAGTGCGGTGACCGGCAGCATTGGTGCACGCGTGCTGCGCGCCAGCTGCACCACGCCGCCCGGCATCGGCATGTCCTTGCCGAGGAAGCGCAGCGGTACGCCGGTCTCGGCCTGCCTCACACCCTGGTCCACCATCGCGAACACCACCCGATCCTTGCGCAGCGCGTCGATCATGCGCGCATAGGCCTTGAACCCTTCATTGGCGAGGATGCCGTCGATCCCATACTGCGGCAGCCCGGCGGCAAAGAACTGCGCCGACATCATGCGCGCGTGCCGGTATACCACCGTCACCGGCCAGCCCGCATCGGCCAGCTGCGCGGCCAGCAACAGGCTGTTGCCGGAATGCGTGGCCAGCAAGATCGCGCCCCGACCCTGGCGGGCTGCCTTGAGATGATCCAGGCCATCCACGCGGCAGCGGGTCCGCAGCCGCTCCTTGTCGAGTTGCCGGTCCACCATGCTGAGCACTTCAAGCACCGCGATGGTGTTGACGCGATAGGCCTCGCGCAGGATTCGCGCCACCGCCGGATCCCTGGCTGATCGCTGCTGCAAGACGGCGATGCCGGCGAGGCAGGCGCGGCGGGTGCGGCCGCCCAGCGCGTACTGCAGTCTTCCCAGCCGCGCGCCGAGGCGCCGCAGGCCGTCGAAACCTGCACGCCGCACCAGCCAGCGCCCGCTGAGGAACAGGCTGCGCCGGCGCAAACGAGTGAACCACAGTGCCAGCTCAACCCCCCAGCGCCGCACGACCCTGCACCTGGTTCACTGCTACCAGCCGACCCTCGGCCAGGCGCCACACCTGGTCGGCCGCGCGCACCAGCTTTTCCGTATGCGCCACCGCCAGCACCGCCATGTGCGTCTTGAGGCGCGCCAGGGTTTCCACAATAGCCTCCTGGGCTTCCGGATCGAGGTTGCTGGTGGCCTCGTCCAGAATCAGGAGCCTGGGTTCATGGATCAGTGCCCGTGCGATAGCCAATCGCTGCCGCTGGCCACCGGACAGGCGTGAGCCACCGTGCCCCACGCGCGTGGCCAACCCCTCGGGCATGGCCTCGACAAACGCCAGGGCACCAGCATCCCGCAAGGCCTCACGGATCTTGGCCTCGGGAATCTGCTCGCCCAGCGTGAGGTTGTGCGTCACGGATTCGTCCACCATCACCGATTCCTGCGGCACGTAGCCGATCTGCCGGCGCCAGCTGCGCAGGTCCAGCTGCGGCAATGGCACGCCATCGATCAGCACCTGGCCTGCCACCGGCTCGCGCAGCCCCACCAGCAGGTCGAGCAGGGTGGTCTTGCCCGAACCAGACGGCCCGACGATCAGCGTCAGGCCGCGAGCCGGCAATGTGAGGGATACGTTATCGAGAATGTGGTGCTCGCCGTCATGTGAGTAATGCACCGATGCGAAATCGATCTGGCGGTCGAATACTGCGGGACGAGAGCCCCCGGCGGGTTCGAGCGCATCGTGCGCAGCCTCGATGGCCGCCATGACCGACCAGTAAGCGCTCTCGTGGATTACCAGCTGCTGGTACGCGCGCTGGCCCTTGGACAGGTAGTTCAACACCCGCGCCAGCACGTACAACATCACCACCAACTCTCCCATCGGGATTTCGAGCAGCGTCCTGCCAATGAAGAACCCGGTACCCACAAGGATGACCAGCACCGGTTCCTGCAACGCCATCAGCGCACCTTTGCTGATGACCTGCTTGCGCAGCGCCCGCTGCAGCTGCTGTGTCTCGTCAGTGAGCAGCGCATCGACATGCTGCTCGCGCGCCATGGCCTTGAGCGGCTTGGCAGCCGCGAACTGTGCGCCAATCAGCGTCAGCAGCGACTTCTGCAACTGCGTCTGCCGCTGGCCAGCACGGCGCGCCTTGCGGATCAGCACGCGCATTCCCAGCAGCAGTACGCCACCGGCGATCAGCGCGCCGATGCCAGCTTCCGCAGAAATCGAGAACGCCACTACCAGATAGACCACGCTGGTCAGGCCCATGGCCGACATCTCGGCCCCGAGCTGGAAAGTCTCCGAGGCGCGCTGCGCCTCGGTGGCAATGGCATTGGAAAGCCCGCCTACTGACTGGTCCAGGTAATGTTTCCAGCGCGCGCGCATGGTGGACCGGATCAGGCTCAGGCGCAGGTCGGTCGCGATATGCGCCACCGTGTATCCCACCTGCCGGTTTGCCAGCAGTGACATCACGCCGCGCAGCGCGATCAGCAGGGAAGCGGCCAACAGCAGACTGCCCGCGGTCGGCTCGATGCCGATCCGGCTCAGTGC
>DATKBK010000134.1:0-5449 GCA_035514045.1 Steroidobacteraceae bacterium
GTTCAGGTCCACGAACCACGATAGCTCGGTGTCCGATAGCCGATCGGAGGCTACCGCGAAGGTCAGCACCGGGTCCCCGACGGTGGTTTCGCGGCCGATGTTCGGCTCGGTGGCATCCAGAGGCAGGTCCGGGCGGATGCGCGACACGGCATCGCGCACGTCGTCCAGGGCCTGGGAGATGTCGGTATCGAACTGGAATTCGATGAACGTCGTGGAGTTGCCGGTGCTGATGGAGGACTGGATGCTCTGGATGCCGACCAGATTCGAGACCGCGTCCTCGACCTTGCGCGTGATCTCGGTTTCCATCTGCGAGGGCGGCACGCCGGCGTAGCCCACCGAGACTGAGACGAACGGGAAGGTGATGTCCGGTTGGTTCTGTACGCCGAGGCGGGGGAAGCTGATCAGTCCGCCGAGGACCAGCGCGACGAACATCATGATCACCGGAACGGGGTTCCGGATGGACCAGGTTACGAAATTCACGGCGCAGCCTGCGCGGCACCGCCAGCGCCCGGCGGGTTGTCGGCGACGGCCACGGTGTCGCCGTCCTTCAAGAAGCCTGCGCCTTGCACCGCGATGACGTCACCGTCTTCGAGGCCCGTAGAGATCTCGAGCCGGTCACCGTGCACGCCGGCCTGCTCGACGCGGCGGCGCTGGACGACATTGCGGTCCATGAGCACGAACACGTAGCTATAGCCGTCCTGCATCACCACGCTGGAAACAGGCACCAGGATGCCCATGCCGCTGCCGGCGGCGATCTCGCCGCGCGCGAACATGCCCGGGCGCGCGTTGCCGCCGGTGATGTCCACGTAGACCAGACCGGTGCGGTTGTTGGTCTGCACCGTGGGCGCCACCGCGCGCACGCGGCCGTTGAGCACGGTGCCGTCGACCGCCGAGACTTCCACCGACTGCCCCACCTTGATCCGCGACAGCTGTGCCTCGGGTACCTCGGCGCGCCATTCAACGCGGTCCTGGCGCAGCAGGCGCAGCATCTCGCCGCCGGCCTGCACGATCTGCCCGACGCTGACGGTGCGCGAGGTGACTGTGCCGGAATCCGGCGCGCGCACCGTGCCATACTGCACCCGCAGTTCGGCGGTGGTGAGATCGGCCTGTGCGGTTGCCACCCGCGCCTGGGCGGCAATGTGCTCGGCCTTCAGGCGGTCGAGGTCGGCGGCGGACAGCGCGCCGCTGCTGGCCACCGATTCGCCCCGGCGCAGCGCCGCGGCGGCATTGGTGAGTCCGGCCTCGGCGCTGCGCAGCGCGGCCTGGCGCGAACCAAGGTCGGCCTGCAACATGTCGCCGGACAGGCGCACCAGCACATCGCCCTGCTTCACCTTCGTGCCCACGTCCACCAGTACCTCGGCCACGCGATAGCCGCCGACTTCGGCGCTGACGATCACTTCCTGCCAGGCGAAGATCGAGCCGGTGGCGGGCACCGTGCGCACCAGCTCCTGGCTCACCACCGGCGTGGTGGTGATGGTCAGGGCGGCCGGCGCTTCGCCTTCCACCGCGGGCGCGGCCCCGGCGCCGCCAGGCGCGTCGCCGCCGCAGGCGGCCAGCAGCGCCCCGGCGCCAATCACGGGGACGAGGAACTTCATGACCATGCGCGCGGGCATGGCAGCGGGGTGCATCTGCAGCATGGGATGGGAGGCTTGTCCGATATCAGGTGACTGATAGAATATCAGCCACCTTATTTTAGGTCAGCAGGCCCGCAGCGTCCATCCATGCCCACCACCTCCAAGCCCTGTATTCGCACACCGGAAGAGCAGATCGGGTACCTGCTCAAGCGGTTGATGCATCAATTCAGACACCAGGTGGAGGAGCGGCTGCGGCGCGGTTGCGACATGTCGCTGGCGCATCTGGTGACGCTGGATCAGCTGCAGCAGGAGCCGGGCATCGCGGGCGCACGGTTGGCGCGGCGTCTGCTGGTCACCGCCCAGACCATGACCGGCCTGCTGCGCCGGCTCGAGAAGGAGGGGGCAATCGAGCGCCGTCCCGACCCGCACAACCGCCGCGCCGACCGCTGGTTCCTGCTGCCGGCGGGCCTGGCGCGGCTGAATTCGGCCCGCAGCACGGGCGCACCGGTGATGACCAGGATGCTGTCGATGTTCGACGCGCGCGAGGTGGGCGAGCTGCGCGCCTACCTGGAACGGTGTGTGGCAGGGCTGGAGGACGGCGCCGCATCGCAGCGCGAGACGCTCGCCACCCCGCGCGCCCGTCGCGCTCGTGCCGCCCGCAGCGAGCCACGCACGATTCCATGACCGCAACCCTGGCGGGGCTGTACATACATCCGGTGAAATCCGCCGCGGGCATCGCCTGCGACAGCGCGGTGCTGGGGCCGCATGGCCTCGAACACGACCGCGAATGGATGATCGTCGATGCCGCGGGGCGCTTCATCACGCAGCGCGACGAGGCGCGGCTGGCGCTGCTGGCCGTGGCCATCGGCGGTGGTTGCCTGCAGCTGTCGAATCCGCAGGGGCTGGGGCCGTCGCTGCCGCTGGCGCATGAGGGTGAGTTGCGCGAAGTGCTGGTGTGGCGCTCGAAGTGCGCTGCCTTCGATGCCGGTGAGGAAGTGGCGCAGTTCCTTTCGGAATGGCTGGGCCGGCCGCTGCGGCTGGTGCGCTTCGATGCGCGCCGGGCGCGATGGTCGAATCACGACTGGACGGCGGGACGTGACGTCCCCAACCAGTTCTCCGACGGTTATCCCCTGCTGGTGCTGTCGCAGGCTTCGGTCGATGACTTGTCAGTGCGGGTCGGCAAGGGGCTGCCGGTGGAGCGCTTCCGCGCCAACATCGTGCTGGACGGGGTGGCGCCCTATGCGGAAGACGCAGCCGACGGCCTGGTCGCCGGGCCGGCGCGCTTCGCGTTGACCAAGGCCTGCACGCGCTGCGTGATCACCACCATCGATCACACCCGCGGTGAGCGCGACGGCGACGAGCCGCTGCGCACGTTGAAGCGCTATCGCTTCGACCAGTCGCTGCGCGGCGTGATCTTCGGCCGCAACGCCTATGCCACCGCAGGCGTGGGCACGGTGCTGCGCCGTGGCATGCCGGTCGAACTCTGATCAGCCAGGCCCGGCAGCAGCGCCCAGCAGTGATCGCAACGCCGTGATCAGCGCCACTGGCTGGCTGACCGGGAGGTGATGGTGGCTGGCGGGAATGCAGGTCACCGAGCGCACGTTGGGCAGGCAGCCGGCCAGGCGCGCGGCCCGCACCGGGGTCACCACCCGGCTGTCCTCGCCGTAGATGAAATCCACCGGCGTGGGCAGGCCGGCCAGGGCAGCCACGTCATCCACGCCACCCGGGTTATCGGCCCGCTGCTGGAACAACCGGGTAATGTTCTCATCGAACTTCCAGGTCCACACATCGCCTTCGGCGCGGATTGAATGGCGTGCCATGTGCGCCAGTGCTGCCGCGGGCGCAGGTTCCACCGGTCGCAGCAGGAAGCGCTGCAGGATGGCGGCCGGGTCCGGGTAGCGCTTCTTGGGACGCCACTGCTCGTCGAAGCCGCGCACCGGATCCTCGGGCGATCCCAGGCGCGAGTCGACCACGATGGCGCGTGCGAACAGGTCCGGGACCGCATGACAGGCATGCAGCAGCGCGCGGCCACCGAAACTGTGGCCGATGGCGCTGCAACCGGCGATGCCGGTGGCCTCGACCACGCCGGTGATTTCCGCATGAAAGTGCGCGGAGCTGTATTCGCTGCGGTAGCCTGAATCGCCCATGCCGCCGAAGTCCGGTGCGATCACCCGGTAGTGCTCGGCCAGCCAGGGCGCAACCAGGTCCCACCAGTGCGCATGCGCCAGGTAGCCATGCAGCAGGAGCAGTGCGGGGGCGCCGGCTGGGCCCGCCCACTCCAGATAATGCAGGCGGATGCCGTCGATTTCCGTATGGCGCGAGGTGCCGGGGCGGGCAAGGGAGCGGGTGACGAAATCGTCGAAGGCCGCGATGAGGGGATCGGTCAAGGCAAGCTCCATAGCGTATGTCGCTGTAATCTTGCCATCGTTTGAAAGCGGCTGTAGCTGCGCGATACTGGGGGGGGCTGCGGGCAGTCGTTGATCACGGGGAGTCAGAAATGAATAGAAAATTGTCACTTGGGGCATCGATGGCCATAGGGTTGCTGCTGGCAGCCTGCGGCAGCAAGCAGGCGCCGCCGCTACCGGTTGCCGCGACACCCGCTGCGCCACCCGTGGCAACCACGGTATTCGAGAGCATGGTGGCGACGCTGATTCCCCGCTCGAACGTGATCTGGGAGCTGGCAGGCAACCTCTACGACGACGCCGGCAACATCGATCCGAAGTTACTTACCGACGCGCAGTGGAATGACATGAAGGACGCTGCCGGCGCCATGGGTGCCGCTGCCAAAGGGCTGGCCGAGATGGAGAGGATCAAGGCTGCCCCCGATGGCGCGAAGCTGCTGAACGAGGGCATGCCTGGCGCGGTCGGAGCCGCGCAGGTGCAGGCCGCGATCGATGCGGATCCCGCGGGCTTCAGGGAACATGCGCTGAAGCTGCAGGCGCTGTCCGATGAGCTGGTTGCCGCGGCGGGCGCGCATGACGGCGTGAAGACCGACGAGATCTCCTCGCGGCTTACGGACGCGTGCGGCGACTGTCATCAGAAGTACTGGCAGCCCAACTAGCCGCGTGTAAGCCAGGTCTTACCGCATCTCGCGCTGCCGTGGCACTGCGGCCCCTCGGTGAGGGCCGGACACTTCGGATCGAGGTGAACGGCCATGTCCCAGAAGCACGCTGAGGTCAAATACGCCGAGGAGCACTTGCTTGAGCTTGGCTACAAGGCGGCGATATTCTCGTTTGATCTCGTCCCGGACCAGAAGCTGGGGTCGCAGGTCGAGCCTCCGGTCACGGACGTCATGGTCCGGAACACGGAAAACAACGCCCAGAAGGTTTACCCCGTGGCCGGAGAGAAGCCCTGGTCCGCGCGGTTCCTCGACGATATCCGTGCTGGTGAATTTGGCTCGGCGCCCAAAGGGCTGGATGAGGATCCCGAGCGCAATGTGGCGATAGTTGGCGTGCGGCGTTCCTAGGGTGGAGCGTCGTCGTCGCACAGGCGCACACGCCTATCAGGAGACCGTATTGCCGGAGTGAGGCAAACGGCACCTGCAGCGCTGAATGTCTTCGACCCGCCACCGCGACCTTCAGGATGGCCGTTCGCCGTGGCAGGACATCCGCGTGGAGTTGCCCCCGCGCGCCACCCTGCGCCGGGACCGGCATTGCGATGTGCTGGTGGTGGGCGCCGGCATCTCGGGCGCGATGCAGGCCGATGCGCTGAGCAGCATCGGTCTGCATGTGATCAGTTGCGACCGCCGTGGCCCGTTGCAGGGATCCACTGCCGCTTCCACTGCGATGCTGCTGCACGAGATTGATACCCCGCTGGTGCGGCTGGTGAAGCAGATGGGCCGGCAGGATGCCGAGCGCCTGTGGCGGCGCTCGTTC
>DATKBK010000135.1:0-7872 GCA_035514045.1 Steroidobacteraceae bacterium
CATCCGCAGCGCCTGACGAAGCCGCTGATCCGCAAGCCAGGCGTCGCGAAGAACGCTGAACTGGTCGGTGACCCGGCGCGCTGGCGCGAGGTGTTCCGGGAGGCCACCTGGGAAGAGGCGCTCGACCTTGCCGCAGGCTCGCTCAAGGGGCTGCGCAATACGCACGGACTGAAGACACTGGCCGGCTTCGGCTCGGCCAAGGGCAGCAACGAAGAGGCGTACCTGTTCCAGAAACTCGTGCGAACCGGCTTCGGCAGCAACAACGTCGACCATTGCACCCGGCTGTGCCATGCGTCCAGCGTGGCGGCACTGCTCGAAGGCGTGGGTTCGGCGGCGGTCTCGAACCAGGTCAACGACGTGGAGCACTCGGACCTGATCCTGGTGATCGGCTCCAATCCCACCGCCAACCATCCGGTGGCCGCCACCTGGATGAAAAATGCCGCCCGGCGCGGCGCGAAAATCGTGCTGGCCGACCCGCGTATCACCGACATCGGTCGCTACGCCTGGCGCACACTGCAGTTCCGCGCCGACTGCGACGTGGCGCTGCTGAACGCGCTGATTCACACCGTGATCGACGAGGGCCTGGTCAATGAGGAGTTCGTGCGCACCCGCGCCAGCAACTTCGAGGCTTTGAAGAAGAACGTGGCAGGCTACAGCGCCGAGGCCATGGCGCCCATCTGCGGCATTGCCGCCGAAACCATCCGTGAAGTGGCGCGCGAGTTCGCCACGGCGAAGTCCGCGATGATCCTGTGGGGCATGGGCATCAGCCAGCATGTGCACGGCACCGACAACGCGCGCTGCCTGATCGCGCTGGTCAGTGTCACCGGCCAGATCGGCAAACCTGGCAGCGGCCTGCATCCGCTGCGCGGCCAGAACAACGTGCAGGGCGCCAGCGACGCCGGCCTGATCCCGATGATGTTCCCGAACTACCAGCGCGTCACCGACCGGGATGCGCATGCCCGCTTCGAAAAGTTCTGGGACACGAAGCTGGACGACCAGCCCGGCTACACCGTGACCGAGATCATGGACAAGTGCCTGGTCGATGACACCGATCCGCACAAGATCCGCGGCATGTACATCATGGGCGAGAACCCCGCGATGTCCGATCCGGACCTGAACCATGCACGCGAGGCGCTGTGCGCGCTCGATCACCTGGTGGTGCAGGACATCTTCATGACCGAGACCGCCTGGTATGCCGACGTGGTGCTGCCGGCCAGCGCGTGGCCGGAGAAGACCGGCACGGTCACCAACACCGACCGCATGGTGCAGATGGGCCGGCGCGCGCTCGATCTGCCCGGTGATGCACGCCAGGACCTGTGGATCATCCAGCAGCTGGCCATCCGCATGGGCCTGCCGTGGAATTACCCCGGCGAGCACAGCGGCGTGGCCGCTGTGTATGAAGAGATGCGCCTGGCCATGCACGAGGTCATCGGCGGCATCAGCTGGGATCGGCTCGAGAACGAATCCAGCGTCACCTATCCCTGCCTGAGCGCGGATGATCCCGGCCAGCCGACGGTATTCATCGATCGCTTCCCCACCGCCGATGGCCGCGTGAAGCTGGTGCCAGCCGACATCATCCCTGCCGACGAGCGGCCGGATGTGGAATACCCCTTCGTGCTGATCACCGGCCGCCAGCTTGAGCACTGGCACACCGGCAGCATGACGCGCCGCGCCAGCGTGCTCGACGCCATCGAACCGGAGGCCACCGCGTCGCTGAATGGCGCCGACCTGCACAAGCTCGACCTTGCGCCGGGCGACACCATCACCGTGCGCTCACGCCGCGGCGAGGTGGCGATCAGCGTGCGCCGGGACGATGGCACACCGCAGGGAGCCGTGTTCATTCCCTTCACTTACTACGAGGCGGCCGCCAACCTGCTCACCAACGCAGCACTGGATCCGGTCGGCAAGATTCCGGAGTTCAAGTACTGCGCCGTGGCCATTGCGCGCGGCGGCACACCGGCGGCCACGACTGGTTATCAGCGAGTGGCCGACGAGGCGGGCGTCTGAGCAAGACGCTGACGCCGGCGCAGGCCACGCAGGCCATCCTGGCGCGCATCACGCGGCTGCCGCCGGAACAGCTGCGACTGCAGGCCTGCGCTGGCCGCGTACTGCGCCAGGACGTCCACGCGGAGCGGGACAATCCGCCCTTCGACCGCGTCTGCATGGACGGAGTGGCAGTGGCCAGCAATGCCTTTGCGGACGGCGCGCGCAGTTTCCGCGTGCAGGGAACGCAGGCTGCGGGCGCGCTGCCGATGACCCTCGGCGGGCCCACTGCTGCCATCGAGGTGATGACCGGCGCGGTGCTGCCTGCGGGCACCGACAGCGTAATCCCGCTGGAGGAATACGATCTGACGGATGGCCAGCTCCAGTTGCGCGAGGAAGCCACGGCCGAGCCATGGCGCAACGTGCAGCGGCGCGGATCTGACAGCGCACCAGGTGTCGCCATGCTCACGCCTGGCATGCGGCTGGGAGCGGCGGAACTTGCCGTGGTTGCGTCGGCCGGTCTCGCCCAGGTGCTGGTGAGCCGCCAGCCCCGCATCACTGTGATTTCCACCGGCGATGAACTGATCGAACCCGGCCAGCCCATCGCGGACCATCAGGTGCGGCGCTCGAATGCCTATGGCGTTGCTGCCGCGCTGCAGCTGCACGGTTGCACCGACGTGGTCGATGAGCATCTGCGCGATGACGAGGCGCTGCTGCGCCAGCGCCTGGGCGCCAGCCTTGAATCGCGCGATGTGCTGGTGCTGAGCGGCGGCGTGTCCAAGGGCAAATTCGATTTCGTGCCGGCAGTCCTGAAGGCCCTGGGCGTTGAAGAAGTGTTTTACCAGGTCGCACAGCGACCCGGCCGCCCGCTATGGTTCGGCATCGGGCCACGCGGTCAGCTGGTGTTCGGTCTGCCGGGCAATCCGGTGTCGACACTGGTGTGTCTGGTGCGCTACGTGCTGCCCGCGCTGCGGGCGGCAACCGGACAGGCAACCGTCAATCCCGAGCGCCTCGCCATCGCCACCGCGATGAGCGGCCGCAAGATGACCTATTTCATGCCCGTCGCGTTGCTGCGCAATGGAGACGGTGCAACGCAGGGCCAGCCACACGCGCCGCAGGGCTCCGGTGATTTCCTCGCGCTGGCCGGCACGGACGGTTTCGTCGAGTTGCCGCCGGCGCCGGAAGGTTATCCGGCCGGCTTCGTCGCCGATCTCTACCGCTGGTAGAAACCGCCAGCCAGCAGCGCCTCGAAGCGCGCCAGGTCTTCACGGGTATTCAGGTTCGCGAAGCGCCCGGCCGGCTCGAATCGCACCTTCTGCGCGCCGGCATCTTCGAGCATCCGCCAGATGGGTGGATGCCCACCGCCGTCCAGCGCGGCCACGATCGCCGGCAGCGCGCTCACCGGCCACACCGCGCACATCGGCTGCCGTCCCTCGTTGGTCTCGGCCAGCGCGGCACCCTCGCCTGCCGCCGCAAGAAGCCTTGGATACAGGTCATCGGGGGCCAGCGGAACGTCGCAGGGACTCACCGCCAGGTGCGTGGCGCCCAGCTCGCGCGCCCACAGCAGCCCCGCCTTCACGCCAGCCAATGGCCCGTCCGGATCGCCGGGGAGATCGTGGAGCACGGTGAGCTGCTCTGCACGCGCCAGGCCTTCTGCACCCGTGGCGGGTCTGGCGTTCACGGCCACGCGGCTGCAGCAGCGCGCCAGCCGTTCGGCTGCCCACAGCAACAACGGCCGGCCACCGAGCTGGGCCACGGCCTTCTCGGCACCAAAGCGCCGCGAGCGTCCGCCGGCAATCACCACGCCGACCATGGCAGCGCAGTGGTCACCGGGTTCAGCCTTTGATTGCATTGCCGGCGGCACTATATAAGCTTTCACGCGATGCAAGAGCCTCTGGTCCTGGGTCTGGCTGGCTGGAGCGGCGCCGGCAAGACGACACTGATGAAGAACATGCTGCCGCTGCTGGTGGCGCGCGGCCTGCGCGTGGCAACGCTCAAGCACGCCCATCACGACTTCGACGTAGACCTGCCCGGCAAGGATTCCTGGGAGCACCGCAGGGCCGGCGCCGGCGAGGTCATCGTCTGTTCCGCGCGCCGCTGGGTGCAGATGCGAGAACTGGGAGACGCGCCGGAACCTTCACTGGGTGAACTGCTGCGCAAGCTCGGCCCCTGCGACCTGGTGCTGATCGAAGGCTTCAAGCAGGAGCGGCACCTGAAGCTGGAAGTATTCCGGCCCGCACTGGGCAAAGCGCCGCTTTATCCGCAGGATGCGCGCATACGAGCCGTGGCCACCGACGCCGAACTTCCTGCCGGCCATCCACAAGTAGTCAATCTCAATGATGCGCCGGCCGTGATGGCGGCCGTGCTGGCCTGGGCAGAACCGCTGCCTGCACTGCTGGCACGACTGGATCAGTCGCCGGCAATCCGCTCCGGATGGGTATAGACCACCTGTTGCTCCTCGCGCGCGAAGCCCACCAGTGTCAGGCCACAGTCGCGCGCGAGCGCCACGCCCAGCGCCGTCGGGGCGGACACTGCCACCAGCATGCGGATTCCCAGGGTGGCCGCCTTCTGCACCATCTCGTAGCTGGCACGACTGGTGACCAGGACGTAGCCGTCCGCGAGGTTTTCGCCGCCACGCAATCTGGCCCCGATGAGCTTGTCCAGCGCATTGTGGCGGCCCACATCCTCGCGCACCTGCCCCAGTTCGCCTTGCCAATCCACCCATGCCGCGGCATGCAGGCTGCCCGTCTGCCGGCCCAGCGGCTGGCGGGCTCGCAGCGCGCGCAATGCCCCGGCCAGCAGGGCCCGGCTGGTGGTGCCGCCCGGAGCAACCGGCGGGGGGCGACGGATCGCGTCCTCGATGGTCTCGGCGCCACAGACACCGCAGCCCGTACGTCCGGTGAGATTGCGGCGCCGCTGCAACAACTCGCCCAGCCGCGAACCGGCCACTGACAGCCGCAGTTCGAAGGCACCGGAGGAAGTATCCAGCCGCACATCGCGGACTTCGTCCGGCGCGGCCAGCGCCTCGCTGACGGTGAAGCCCACCCCCATGTCTTCCAGGTCGCAGGGCGTGGCCATCATCACCACGTGGGGAATGGAGTTGTAGGTAAGCGCCACCGGGACCTCGGCAGCGATCTGGTCGGTGGTGTCCTGCCACTGGCCGTCGCGCCAGCGTCGCACCGGCAGCGCCAGCACGGGATCTGCCTGCAAGGCGGCAACGGTGCCCTCGCCCGCAACTGCTGCGCTCGTGCCGTTCTGGACGTCCTGACTGCTCAAGGCGGCCAGTGTACCCGAGCGGAGGCTGATGGCCCGAGTGGCCCCGGGCGCTGGAGCGCCAGGGGGGACGCTAGCCCAGTCGCGCCAGCAGGACCAGCAGTTGGTTCATCTCATCGGCGGAGAACAGATCATGGGCGAAGGATTCGGCCTCGTCCGCCTGCCTGCGCAGCGTCTGTACCTGGCGCAGGCCCTCGGGGGTCAGGCAAAGGCCATAGCGACGCCGGTCGTGGTTGCTGCGTCGTCGCAGCAGCCAGCCCAGTTCCTCGAGCCGGTCCACGACGGCCACAACGCTGGCCTTGTCGATGTCCAGCGCGGCGGCAATCTGGAATTGCGCCATGCCCGGATTCTGCTCACACAGGACCAGGGTCCCGAACTCGGCCGGACCCACATTGAGCGCCGAGAGACTGCGCAGGCCCCGACGTTGCAGCGCCAGCTGTGCCTTGCGCACATGGAAGGCCAGCGAGCGGTTGAGCAGGCCCAGGTCGATCTGCGGCGGCTCGGGCAGGTCAGGCAGGGACACTGAGAGCCGGTCGGAGCTGCCAGTGCGCGTGTCGGTGCGGAGGGGTGCGTCGTATGCCATGGTCAATACAAAGCAAGGCCCGTGCCAGCCCGGCCAACACCTCAGATCGCGCAAAACGGGCCTCCGGGGCCTGCCATGGCGGTGGTTGTGCCCGGAAACGGCCCCGGCGCGGCCCATTTCGCACCAACGCGGCGCGCCCGACGGCGGGGAGACACGACCTTCGTGCGAGTGCTAGCGCGGCAAACCGAACCGCAGCGCGGCAGTTGATACGCGCACCTCGACCAGAAAACACCAAAGTGAGCCGACCAGCGTGCCCATGCAGATTACGAACAGCAGCGCGATCACCGGCGCCGCGGCGAACGACACAAAAGCAGCGGCAAACAGCAACGCCACTACCAGCGCCACCAGCAACACGGCGATGGTGCTCAGCGTGATGGCCCGATTGACCAGCCGCGCGCGCCTGGCGATCACGCCCAGCACGCGCTGAATCTCGCGCGTTTCGTCATCCGACGCCCCAGGCAGCCTGGCTTCGAGGCCGCGGGCCCGGTCAACAATACGGGCCAGCCGTGAAGTGAGCATGACCAGCAGCACGCCGATACCGTTGAGCAGGAACACGGGTCCCAGCGCCAGCTGCATCGCATGGGTGACATCGGTGACGGCCAGGGCCGTAAAATTCAGCGGATTCATGTCGCCTGCTCCTCAGGTTCGGGCCTGGCTCATCAGCAGCGCCACGCGCGCCAGGTCCTCGGGCGTGTTGACGTCAGGCCCAGGCTGGGCCATAGCGTCAGCCACGCGGATCTGCATGCCGTGCTCCAGCGCCCGCAGCTGTTCGAGCTTTTCCAGCAGTTCAAGCGGCGTTGGCGGGAGCAGTGACAGGCGCCGCAGCGCCGCGACCCGATAGGCGTAAAGCCCGATGTGCCGGCGCGCGCCCCCGAACCCGCGCTGGCTCACGATGCCGGCGGGTGCCGTGTCCCGTCCCCAGGGAATGGGTGCACGGCTGAAATACAATGCCCGGCCAGCATTGTCGGTAACCACCTTTACTGTATTCGGGTCGAGCAGCACCTGTACGCTGGCGATTCTAGTGGCCAGCGTGGCGATCGCGGCGTCGGGATGATCCTCGAGCAGGCCCGCCACCTGACGCACCAGCTCCGGCGGCATCATGGGCTCGTCTCCCTGCAGGTTCACCACCACGTCGTCCTCGTCCCAGCCTGCTTGCAGTGCTATCTCGGCAATGCGGTCAGTGCCGGAGACATGCGTCAGCGAGGTCAGCCTGGTGGTGGCACCAAAGGCCATCGCCGCGTCCTGGATGCGCTCGTCATCGGTGGCCACCACGACTTCGGTGGCGCCCGCGGCCAACGCGATCTCGTGTACCCACTGCAGCAGCGGCTTGCCCTCCAGCGGCTGCAATGGCTTGCCCGGCAGGCGCGTAGAACCGTAGCGCGCAGGTATGACGACGCGGAACATGCAGTGTGATTGCGATCAGCGATCCAGCAGCGGATCGTCGGCAGCCAGGGGACGCGCCTCGGACTCGAGCATGACCGGCACCCCGTCGACCACGGGAAAGGCCAGCCGGTCGGCGCGGCATACCAGCACCTCGGCTGCGCGATTGTGCAGCACCGGGCTCTTGCACAGCGGGCAGGCCAGTATTTCCAGCAGTCGCGCATCCAGCATGCTTCAGTTACTCCCGATGGCCTGCACGCGATCGAGCAGATGTGTGGCGTCGGCATCCGGCAGGATGACCGTCACCGGCAGGTAGAACACATCGTCCCGGCCAGCGGCCAATCCCTGGCATTTTACGGCATCCTTCTCGGTCATGACGATCCGGTGGTCGCCACCCAGGTCCAGATCGGCGGGCACCAGGCGGTGATGGTCTGGCCGCGGGTGCTCGATGGGATGCGCGCCGAGCGTGCGCAGCAGGGCAAAGAAGCGCGCCGGATGGCCGATCCCGGCCAAGGCGTGTACGGTGGTACCGCGCAGGATGTCCAGCGATTGCTCGCGGCCACTCGCCAGCTGGCGCAAAGGCAGCGGCGCCAATTGCATGCGCAGAGATGGCAGGCCCGCAGGCAGCACACCGTGGCGATCCTCGCCGTGCA
>DATKBK010000136.1:0-4875 GCA_035514045.1 Steroidobacteraceae bacterium
TTATCTTTCTGGCCGCCGCAGCATCGGCCCCGCGCAGGGTTCCGTACCGGAGTCCTGTGAGCCAGTCGCCCACGCTTCGCACACGGTGGTGCTCGATGGCGCAAGCCTGCACAACGTGCAGGGCGCCACACTGCGCGTGCCGCTGGGACAACTGGTGTGCGTGACCGGGGTCTCCGGCTCGGGCAAGAGCACGCTGGTCACCGAACTGCTCTACCCGGCCCTGCACCGCACCTTCGGCAAGCCGGCAGAGATGCACGGCAGTTTCGCCAAGCTCACCGGCCATGCCCAGCTGGAGGGCGTGACGCTGATCGACCAGTCGCCCATTGGCCGCACCACCCGCTCGAATCCCGCCAGCTTCATCGGCGCCTTCCAACCCATCCGCCAGCTGTTCGCGAAGCTGCCGGAGGCGGTGGCACGCCAATACACACCCGGCACCTTCAGCTTCAACTCCGGCACCGGCCGTTGTCCGGACTGCGGCGGCAATGGCTTCGAGCATGTCGAGATGCAGCTGCTGGCCGATGTCTATCTGCGCTGCACCAGCTGCAATGGCCGTCGCTACCGCGACGAGGTGCTCGAGCTGGCTATCGAAGGCGCCGCTGGCGGCCGCGCCGACATCGCCAGAGTGCTCGACATGACCGTCACCGAGGCGGTGGAGTTCTTCGCGCAGGAGCCCGAGGTGCTGGCCCGACTCAAGCCGCTGGCGGATGTGGGCCTCGCCTACCTCAAACTCGGCCAGCCGGTGCCGACGCTGTCCGGCGGTGAGGCGCAGCGCCTGAAACTCGCGGGGCACCTGGCCGATGCCGCAGCCACGGCACGCCAGCTGCTGATCTTCGACGAGCCCACCACCGGCCTGCACTTCGACGACATTGCGAAGCTGATGCGCGCCTTCCGCGGGCTGGTCGCAGCCGGCGCCTCGCTGCTGGTGATCGAACACAACCTGGATGTGATCAGCGCCGCGGACTGGCTGATCGAGCTGGGTCCGGAGGGCGGTGACGGCGGCGGGCGCGTTGTCGGTGCGGGTACGCCGCAGCAGTTCCGTACCGGCCGCATCGGCCACACCGGTGTGGCGCTGGCGGGCTACCACCTGTCGGCGCAGGCCGTGCGCGACGCGGTCCGTGAACACCGCGCGCCGGGCTCTCCGCCGCGGGCCATCGAGATTCGCGGCGCGCGCGAGCACAACCTGAAGAACATCGATGCGCGCCTGCCCCATGGCGCGATGACGGTGGTCACGGGCGTGTCCGGATCCGGCAAGTCCACGCTGGCCTTCGACATCGTGTTCGGCGAGGGCCAGCGGCGCTACCTGGAATCGCTCAATGCCTATGCGCGGCAGTTCGTGCAGCCGGCCTCCCGCGCCGATGTCGATGCAGTCAGCGGCATTCCGCCAGCGGTTGCCATCGAACAGCGCACCAGTCGCGGCGGACGCAAGAGCACAGTGGCCACGCTCACCGAGATCCACCCGTTCCTGCGCCTGCTGTTCGTCAAACTCGGCACGCAGCACTGCCCCGATTGCGGGCTTGCCATCGAGCCGCTGAGCCTCGATGCCATCGTGGCGCGCATCCTGAAGGCGCATCGCGGCCGACAGATTGCGCTGTTCGCGCCGCTGGTCACTGGTCGCAAGGGCGTCTACAACGAACTGGCGCGCTGGGCCCTGAAGAAGGGCCATGCCGAGCTGCGCGTGGACGGCAAGCTGGTGCCCACCGCACGCTGGCCGAAGCTGGCGCGCAACAAGGTGCACGACATCGAACTCCCGCTGGGCAGCCTGCAGGTCGCGCCGCGTGGCGAATCGGCGCTGCGCGTGCTGGTGGCGCGTGGCCTCGAAGCCGGCAAGGGCACGCTGCTGGTGCAGCCTGCCGACGGCGGCGCGTTGCAGTCCTATTCGTCACGCCGCGCCTGCCCCGGCTGCGGTCGCGGCTTCGCCGAACCCGATCCGCGCCTGTTCGCCTGGAGCAGCGCACGCGGCTGGTGCACGGACTGCCATGGCACCGGCCTGTCGCTGCCCGATTTCGACGCCGAGCAGAGCGGCGAGGAGGAACGCTGGCTCGATGCCGGGGCCGCCGCCATCACCTGCGAGAGCTGCGATGGTGCGCGCCTGAACCCCGCAGCACTGGCAGTGAAGTTCCACGGCCAGTCCATTGCGCAATTGGCCGGCCTTGCGGTCACGGCATTGGCGGAATTTCTCGCGCGGCTCAAGTCCACGCCCCGCGAAGCGGCCATCGCGCGCGACCTTGTTCCCGAGCTCAAGGGTCGGCTCGACTTCCTCGCCCGCGTGGGTCTGGGCTATCTGACGCTGGATCGCGCCGCGCCCACGCTCTCCGGTGGTGAAACCCAACGCCTTCGGCTGGCGGCCCAGCTCGGCTCGAATCTGCGCGGCGTGTGCTACGTGCTCGACGAACCCACCATCGGCCTGCATCCGCGCGACAACCGTCTGCTGCTCGATGCGCTGGGCGAGCTCGGCGGCGGCCGCAACACGCTGGTGGTGGTGGAGCACGACGAAGAAACCATCCGTCGCGCCGATCACGTGCTCGATCTGGGTCCAGGCGCCGGTTCGCGTGGTGGACACGTGGTGGTGGCCGGCACCATGGCCGATGTGCTGCGCCATCCGGATTCGGTCACCGGCCGCTGCCTGCGCGAACCCATGCGCCACCCGCTGACCCCGCGCCGCCCGGTGGTAAAACGCGGCCGCGACGCCACGCTGATGCTGCGCCTGACGGATATCACACTGCACAACCTGCGCGGACTCGACGTTGCATTGCCGCTGGGTCGGTTGATCGCACTTACCGGCGTGTCGGGCTCGGGCAAATCCACGCTGGCACTGGACGTGCTGCAGCCGGAGCTGGCGCGCGCTCTGGTGCGCGGCGGCAAGGGTGGCAAGCCGCGGCTATGTCGCGCCATCGACGGCGCGGAGCGGCTCGAGCGGGTGCTCGAAGTGGACCAGGCGCCCATCGGCAAGACCCCACGCTCCTGCCCCGCCACCTACGTGGGCTTCTGGGATGCCATCCGCCGCGTTTTCGCCGGCACCACCGAGGCCAGCATCCGCGGCCACGATGCCAGCCGCTTCTCCTTCAATACGGCCGGTGGTCGCTGCCCGGTGTGCGAGGGACAGGGCATGCGCACGGTGGAGATGAATTTCCTGCCCGACGTGAAGGTGCTCTGCGATGCCTGCAAGGGCCAGCGCTTCGACCCCGAGACCCTGGGCGTACGCTGGCGCGAGCGCAGCATCGGCGAGGTGCTGGCGATGAGTGTCGACGAGGCAGTGGAGTTTTTCGCCAGCCACAGGAACATCCGCCATGCGCTGTCGCTGCTGCAGGAAGTGGGCCTGGGCTACCTCACGCTGGGACAGCAGAGCCCGACGCTGTCGGGCGGCGAGGCCCAGCGCATCAAGCTGGTCACCGAACTGGCGCGCATCAGGCCCGATGTGGTGCCGGCGACGCGCGGCGCGTTCTATATTCTCGACGAGCCTACGGTGGGGCTGCACATGGCCGACGTGGAGCGGCTGATTGCCGTGCTGCACCGGCTCACCGATGCCGGCAACACCGTGCTGGTGGTGGAGCACAATCTGGATGTGATCGCCCAGGCCGACTGGGTGATCGACCTGGGACCGGAAGCCGGTCCGGAGGGCGGTCGCATCGTTACCGCCGGTTCGCCGGCCACGGTGGCTGCCCACAAGGTGTCGCGCACTGGCGCAGAACTGCGCCGCTTCATGGAGCAAAGACATGCCGCATGACATCGGCTGCTGGAAATGCGGGGCTTCGCAGTCCGCCCTGGCGCTGCCCTTCGGCCGCACCGAGCGCTGCCGCCAATGCGGCGCTGACCTGCACGTGTGCAAGCTGTGCGCCCTGTACGACAAGAGCGCGTACCAGCAGTGCCGCGAACCCACGGTGGAAGAAGTGCGCGACAAGGAACGCGCCAATTTCTGCGATCACTACCGGCCGCTGGCAGGCGCGTTCAAGGGCGACGGCAGCGGCGCGGCAGATGCCGCGCGCGCGCAACTGGACCAGCTGTTCGGCAAATAGGTACGGCGCGGCGCGCGCGGCGCCACCGGCGGATCAGCCGCCGCTCAGGCGGCTAAGCAGCTTCGAGAAGCGACTGGTGCTGTCGGAAGCCTTCTTGACCGGCTTGCGCGCGGCGGCATCGGGAATGATCTCCCGGGTGCCCTCGTCCAGCGACAGGGTTGAAGCGCCGAGGATCTCCAGCGTTGATTCGAGCACTTCGGCGCCGCCCACGCCGGCACTGACGGTCCGGCCCGGAGCCACCGCAGGCGGACGCCTGCGCACCACGACGCGCTTGCCGGTGCCGTTGGCGGCAGCCGCCCTGGACGAAGCCGCTGGCGCCGGCGGGGCTGACTTCGGCGCCAACCGCGGCACTGGTGCTGCGACCTTCGCCTTGCCCCTGGTGGCATCTTCGAAATCGCGCCGCGCGGGCACCGGACGATCGTCGATCAGCAACTCGAAGCCGGCCATCGGCTCGCGCTTGAACTCGTTATCGGTGGTCTTCCGCGGTCCTTCGGCCGAAACGGCAGACGGCGCGGCGTCGCTGCCGCGGGCGCGATCGCGCTCCTTGACCGCAACGGGCACCACGGCCACGGCCTTGTACTCGGAGCGCACGTAGTTGGCCACCTGCGACGCCGAGTTCGGATCGCTGAAGAATCCCAGCCTGAGACCAAACCACTTTCGACCCTGGCGATTGCCCTCCACGTTGTAGAGCGTGTAGGCGTCGAAGACCGCCAGGTGGGGCAGCGCCCCGATCTCGATCGGAACAGCGGACCAGATGAGCTGCACCGCGAAACAGGGCGGCGCATTGTTCTGCCGGTCCAGCTTGATATCGGTCAGCGTCTGCGTGTCTTCGGGAGTGACGAGGCGCACTTCCGGCTCGTTC
>DATKBK010000137.1:0-3433 GCA_035514045.1 Steroidobacteraceae bacterium
CTTGACCCGGACCGCATGGCCGCGCTGGGCGTCACCGCCGGCGACGTCTCCCGCCAGCTGGTCAGCACCCAGGTGGAGCTACCGGGTGGCGAAACCCGCATCGGCGACCAGGAGCAGAACGTGCGCACGCTGGGCACGATCTCCTCGGTGCAGGAACTGGCCGCCCTGCCCATCACCCTCGGCGACGGCCGCAACCTGCGCCTCGACGCCATCGCCGACGTGCGCGACCAGGCCGCCGAGGTACGCCAGGAAATGCTGCTCGATGGCGCGCCCGTGATCGGCTTTCGCGTGATGCGTGCCTGGGGCGAAGGTGCGCTGAAAGTCGCCGACGGTGCGCGCGAGGCAGTGCAGGAACTGCAGCGGAAATACCCGGACATCCGCATCAGCGAAATCAACTCGATCGCCGACCGGGAGATCCGCTCGCAGTTCCACGGTTCGATGATCATGCTGATCGAGGGCGCGCTGCTCGCGATCATCGTGGTCTGGTTCTTCCTGCGCGACATGCGCGCCACGCTGATCTCGGCGATCGCGCTGCCGCTGTCGGTGATTCCGACCTTCTGGGCGCTGCACGTGTTCGGCTTCTCCATGAACACGCTGACCATGCTGGCGCTGTCGCTGGTGGTCGGCATGCTGGTGGACGACGCCATCGTGGAGGTGGAGAACAACGTGCGGCACCTGCGCATGGGCAAGCCGCCACTGCAGGCGGCCACCGACGCGGCCATCGAGATCGGCCTCGCGGTGGTCGCCACCACGCTGACACTGTGCGCCGTGTTCATCCCGGTGGCCTTCATGGGCGGCATACCGGGCGAATTCTTCAAGCCCTTCGCCTTCACCGCCACTGTCGCGGTGCTGTTCTCGCTGCTGGTGGCGCGCACATTGACGCCGCTGATGGCGTCACGCTTCATGCGCGCGGGGACCGAAGTGGAGCGCCCGGGCCGCGTCAAGGACTGGTATCTGTCGAAGATGCAGTGGGCGCTTGCGCACCGCAAGACCACTGTGGCTGCTGCCACGCTGCTGATGATCGGAACATTTGCGCTCGCCACCACCCTGCCAACCGGGTTCCAGCCGGCCAGCGACATGGGCTTCGTGAACCTCAACGCCAGCCTGCCGCCCGGCGCGACCATGGACGACTCGCGCGCGGTGGCGCGGGAGATCCTGCAACGCCTGAAGACGCACCCGGAGGTGCTGACTGTCACCAGCACACTCGGGCCGCGCAGCGTCAGCAACTCCATTACGCTGGTCCCGCCCGGGGAGCGCGACGTCACCCAGCAGGAACTGCAGCAGACGCTGACCGCCGAGATGCGCGCGATCCCCGGGGTGCGCGTGCAGGGCGGCCGCTCCGGAGGCCCCGGCGGCGGCCCGGTGGAGATCCAGCTGACCGGCGACGACTCCGCGGTGCTGGCCGCCACGGCCGCCAGCATCGAGCGCGAGCTGCGTTCCGTGCCCGGCTTCAGCAATGTCACCACCAGCGCCAGCCTGCTGCAGCCGGAGCTGGTGATCCGGCCGCGCGCGGAGCGCGCTGCGGAGCTGGGCGTCACCACCTCGGCCATCAGCCAGGCCACGCGCATCGCCACCAGCGGCGACATCACCATGAACCTGTCGAAGCTCAACCTGCCGGACCGGCAGGTGCCGATCCGCGTGCGCCTCAACGACACCGCGCGGGCGAACATCGACCAGATCAGGCTGCTGCAGGTGCCCTCGCGCTATGGTCCGGTGCCGCTGATGAACGTGGCCGACGTGAGCCTCGGCGCCGGCCCCTCGCAGATCGACCGCTACAACCGCAGCCGCAACATCACGATCAGCGCGGACCGCGGCACCTTGCCACTGGGAACTGCGATGCAGCAGGTCAACGACCTGCCGTCAATGAAGAACCTGCCGCCTGGCGTGCGGCCGCTGGAATCCGGCGAGGCGGAGATCATGAGCGACATCTTCACCGGCTTTGGCCTCGCGATGGTCATCGGCATCTTCTGTATCTACGCGCTGCTGGTGCTGCTGTTCCATGACGTGGTGCAGCCGGTCACCATCCTCTCGGCGCTGCCGCCCTCGGCCGGCGGCGCGATCCTGATGCTGTGGCTGTTTAATATGGAGCTGTCCCTGCCGGCGCTGATCGGCCTGCTTACACTGATGGGCATCGTCACCAAGAACTCCATCCTGCTGGTGGAGTACATCGTGATGGCGCGGCGCGAGCACGGCCTGTCGCGGCGGGACGCCATCTTCGACGCCTGCAGCAAGCGCGTGCGTCCGATCGTCATGACCACGATCGCGATGACCGCCGGCATGATCCCGATCACCGTCGGCCTGCACGGCGAGAACAGCTTCCGCGCGCCCATGGGCGCGGCGGTGATCGGCGGCCTGCTGGCCTCCACGGTGCTGTCGCTGTTCGTGGTGCCGGTGATCTACACGCTGATGGATGATTTCGAGCACAAGGTGCGCCGGCTGTTCCGGCGCATCTCCGGCAAGGCACCGCACGACACGGCATTGGCGCACTGAAGCCGTCCGCGGCCTTTCGGCAGAGCCGCCAGGGTGCTGCGCGCCCGGGTAATCAGCGCGGCGTCAGACGCGCCAGTGCACCTTCGAATATTCCCGTGCTGTCGCTCGAACCAGTGGCGCGGAAATTCAGGTCGCGCAGCAACCCGTCGCCCACCGAGTAGATGAGGCCATGCACCGAAATGTTCTGGCCACGCGACCAGGCATCCTGCACGACCGTGGTGCGGCACACATTCAGCGCCTGCTCCAGCACGTTCAGCTCGCACAGCCGGTCGGCGGCCTGCTTGCCCGCAGCAGCCAGCTGCTCCGGATGCCGGTCGCGGATGTCCTGTACATGGCGCAGCCAGTTGTCGATCAACCCCATCGAGGCGGAGTTCAGCGCCGCGACTATGCCGCCGCAGCCGTAGTGGCCGGTAACGATGATGTCCTCGACCTTGAGCACGTCGACGGCGTACTGGATCACCGACAGGCAGTTCAGGTCGCTGTGCACCACCAGGTTGGCGACATTGCGATGCACGAACAGCTCGCCCGGGGCGAGATCGACAATCTCGTTGGCCGGCACGCGGCTGTCGGCGCAGCCGATCCACAGATAGCGCGGCGACTGCTGCGCCACCAGTCGTGAGAAATAGCCGGGATCCTGCCGTACGCGATTGGCGGCCCACTGGCGGTTGTTGGCCAGCAGCTGGTCGAGATGCTTCATGCCCCGGAATGGTAGCACTCGGCACCCTGCACGGCGCCTGGCGTTCGGGCAGCGCGGCGGCCTCGCGCCTGCGGCTAGCTACAGCGTCGCCACCCACGCCACAAACGCATCGCGTCCGGCGGCCTTGCTGCCCGGTGCATCCTTGCGCGCCACCCACTCCTGCAGCGTGGTCTTCAGCACGCCGGCATAGGAAGGCGAGCCCTGCAGCAGCTACGCATAGGCCGTGCGCACCTGCTCGAAACGCCC
>DATKBK010000138.1:0-2113 GCA_035514045.1 Steroidobacteraceae bacterium
AAAGGCACCGGTCTTGATGAGGCGCGGGCAGTGCTGCGCGGCCTGATGAATTCGGGGGGCGAAAAATAAATACCCCGGCGGAGTGACCGCCGGGGTTAAGAAGTCCTCCGGCAGGTCTCGATGCCAGATGACCAACCCGCTCAGGGAGGGAAGCGGGGAGCGTTTAAGGCGCTCATCAATTTGGAACATGCCCGGTGCGGGAAGTTCCGACTGCCCACGACGGGGAATCCTTAAGTAAAAGTTACCTGCATGTTGCGTCGCAGCATCGCGCACCCGCGCAGCTCAGGCCACGCATTGATTGCGGCCGGCGTTCTTCGCCATGTACAGGCGCTCATCGGCCAGCCGCAGCAGCGAATCGATCGACGACTCCGGGCGGCGCGCCGCCAGGCCGAAGCTCAGGGTCACGCTGCCGCCCAGGCCCAGTGCGGACCAGTCGGCGTCCTCCACGGCAGCGCGCAGCGTCTCGCACAACGCCAATCCCTCGCGCATCTCGGTGCGCGGAAAACAGAACAGGAACTCCTCGCCACCGTAGCGCGCCAGCATGTCGCTCTGGCGGCAGCGCTCGCGCAGGATGGCGGCAACCCGCCGCAGCACCGCATCACCCGTGGCATGCGAGTGACGGTCATTGATCTGCTTGAAGTCATCGATGTCGGCCAGCGCCACGGTCAGTGGCTGGCTCAGGCGTGCGTCGGTGTCCAGCTGTCGCGTGAGCCATTGGTCGGCGTAGCGCCGGTTGAACAGGCCGGTGAGGTTGTCATGCGTGGCCTGCACCTCCAGCTCCCGGGTCTTGTCGAGCAGGCTGCGGGTGCGCTCCTCGACGATGCCCTCCAGCCGCGTGCGCATCACGGCGAACTGCTGCAGCGCCAGCATCCCGGCGCCAAGCACGGCCAGCAGCAGTACCAGCACCGGCAGTTCCATGCGGTTGTACACCAGCGCCACCAGCACCGCCGCCGCGCCAGAGCCCAGCTCCATCGCATAGGAGAAGCCGGAGAAAGAGCCGCGGGTATCGCGCCCCGACAGCCTGGCCAGGCCCAGCATGGCCGCGTCATTCAGCAGCTGCATCGCCAGCACCAGCACCAGCAGCGCCACGATGCTCGCGCCAGTCAGCGACAGCAGCGGCACCGCGCCGCCAATCGCCACATAGAGTGAGCCCGCCGCCAGCACGGTCAGGGTCATGATGCCCGCATTGTTCATCGAGGCGCACAGCACCTGGCGCAGGGGCACGCCAAGACGCAGCCGCTGCAGCGGATACAGCAGCGAGGCGAGGCCGTTGATCCAGGCCGCATCCACCGGGCCGAGCACCAGGATGCTCGCCACCTGCGCCACGCGATCGAAGGAGTAGTAGTCCCGGTTCGGTGCGCGGTAACCGACGCTGATCGTGAACAGGCCATAGCCGAGGAAGAACAGCGCATGCGGCCAGCCATGCTGTGGCAGCGGACCGCCTGCACGCTGCAGCGCGAAAGCCAGTAGTGCAGCAGCGAACACGAACAGCACCGCGGCGTAGGCAACTCCCGCGCGCGTCCATTCGTGCAGTTGTGCCTTCGCGGCAGGCGTTGTTTCCATTACGGGGACGAAGATAGCACGCTGCCCGAACACGGCAGCAGATGCCGCGGCGTGCAGCGTTCTGTCAAATTGCCGGCGGCGCGGCAGCCGGCCCGGGCCTAGCGTATTTCAGTCCCAGAAAGAAAGCGGCCAGCAGCCAGGCCCCGGCCAGCAGCCACGGTGCGCCGGGCAGGTGCAGCGGCGCGCGCTCGCTGATGAACAGACCAAAGGTGCCGGCGAACATCAGCGGCGCGAAAATGCCGGTGAGGCTCACCATGCTCATCAGCGCGCCCTGCACGCGGCCCTGCGCGTCGGCGCTGACCTGCCGGGTGATCAGTGCCTGGGTCGAAGGGGAGGCCAGGCCCCACAGCGCGCTGATGGGCAGCGCTGCCAGGAACACCCATCCGGAAGGGGCCAGACCATAGATGGCAAAGCCCGCTGTGCCGCAGGCCAGGCCCAGCAGCAGCGCGCGCCGCTCTCCCAACGCCGGCACGATGCGGCCTACCAGCACACCCTGCACGATCACACTGCATACGCCCACCAGCGCCAGCATGCCGGCCACCTGGCGCTC
>DATKBK010000139.1:0-3007 GCA_035514045.1 Steroidobacteraceae bacterium
AGGTCTTCAGCCTGCAGACTGTCAACCGCATTGCGCCGCGCGATGCGGAGGGGCGGCCACAGCTGCACCAGACCTTCACCGACGCGCAGCTCAAGGCCGTGTCCGAGGCGGTGCTGCAGCAGTGTGATGCGCTCGACGGGCTGCGCGACGGCATGGTCAACGATTTCCAGGCCTGCAAGTTCGATCCGCGCAACCAGGTGTGCGGTTCGGGCACTGTGCCCGCGGGGCAGTGCCTGACTGCGAGACAGGCCGATGGCCTGCGGACGATCTTTGGCGGGGCGCGCAATTCCCGCGGTGAATCGCTTTATGGCAGCTACGCCTACGACACCGGCATCGCAGCTCCCGCCTGGCGTTCGATGCACCTGGGCACGCCCACCGGCGCGCCGGCCAATGCCTCGCTCGGCCGGGACACGCTGCGCGAGTTCGCGATCACGCCGGCTGATCCGACGCTTGACCCGCTGCAGTTCGATTTCGATCGCGACATGGTCCGCCTTGAGGAGACCGCGGCCATGAACGATCCCGTTGCCAGGTTGCTCAGCACTTTCGCCGGACGTGGCAGCAAGATGATCGTGTATCACGGCCTGTCCGATCAGGCCATGTCCGTCGGTGCACTCACAGGCTGGTACAACCAGCTGTTGCCGCGCACTGCGGCAGGGCCGCAGGAATGGGCGCGGCTGTTCCTGATTCCCGGCATGCTTCACTGCGCCGGCGGCCAGGCCACCGACCAGTTCGACATGCTGACGGTGATCCAGGATTGGGTCGAGAACAAGCGCGCGCCCGACCAGGTCATCGCTTCCGGCCGGGCGTTTCCCGACACCACCCGGCCGCTTTGTCCGTATCCAAAGGTGGCGCGCTACGACGGCGGTGATGCAAAGAACGCCAGCAGCTTTTCCTGCCGCTGATCCGGCAGGAAGTTCCGGCGGCTACTCCCTGCAGCTGTAGCTCGCGGCGCTCTTTGCGTCCCCGCTCCCGTTGTAGTGCGGATGTGCCGGGTATGGGCACAGCGGCCGGCTTTCGCCCGGCAAACTCGTGCCCGTCGCGATGATCTGCTCCGGCGCCTTGTCCTGCTCCACCCAGTTCGATATGGCTTCGACCAGGTTGAACCGATCCAGGGTGCGTTCGCCGCCACTGCAGTGACCCATGCCCGGTACCAGGAACAGCCGACTCCAGTCCTTGAGCGGGGTTGGTGCGTTGTCGGCCGCGAGGCGTTCGTAGTACTGGATGGTGTCCAGCGACGAGAACCAGGGATCGCTCACGCCATGGACAAACAGCAGCTTGCCGCCGCCACCGTGGAAGCTGCTGAGGTTGGTCCAGCCATTGGAGTCGCCTACCCAGGCACGCGCTTCGTTGGCGCGCGCTGCTGCTGCATCGACGTTCAACGGGCCGGCGGCGGCAGCGCCTTCCGGGATCGGCGTGCCGACGAGCACGCCGGCCAGGTCGCGCGTGGTCGCAATGCCTGTGTCGTAGAGATACCCCGGATAAATTTGCCGGCCGTCAGAGGCTTTCTTCTCTCCCATCACCACCTTGACGGCCTTGACCTGCGCGGCGGTCAGGCATTCGGCATTCTTTCCACCTGTGCAGGTCAGTACTTCGGGATCGAACCCGCAGCTGCGGGTCGCGAACACCAGGCCATCCTGCCTGCCGTCCAGCGCGTCGCAGGCGGCCACGAATCGGTCGACGACGAGCTTGCGGTCCGACTCGCTGAGTGCCTGATTGGTCTGCGGACGTCCCTGCTCATCCCTGGGAGCGACTTCATTGAGTGCTTCTGTTGCAATGCGCAGGCCGAGGTTCGAATAGCCCGTGCGCATCGCCGGTGCGCCGGCCACGATGCCATCGAAGAAATTCGGGAAGCGCTGCGACATGATCATGGCCTCGCGGCCGCCGGTGGAGCAGCCCACGAAATACGAGAATTCGGCCGTCCTGCCATAGTGCTTCGCGACGATCTGCTTGCCGACCTCTGTCACCTTTTCGATCGCCTGGTAGAGGAAGTTCAGCGCCGCCTCCTGGTCCTCGAAGAAACTGGCGTCGAAATCGCTGCCGGTGTGCCCCGAGTCGGTGCTGGCGACGGCGTAGCCCTGAGCGAGTGCTGAACTGTCGCCCGCGAATTGCGTGCCCGTGGGCGCGGAGACCGCGCCATTGAGGCCGCCGCCGCCCTGGAAGTAGAAGCGGCCGTTCCAGTTCTTCGGCAATGCGACTGCGAAGCCTATGGCGTAGGGCTTGTTGTTGCGGCCGGTGCGCTTGTCGATGGTGCCGTCGATACGGCAATGCGCCGGCAGCGCGGCGCGCGGTGGGCCGGGAGGCCCGCCGGCACCGGCGCCGCCTGCGGGGCCACCGCCGGCGACCGCAGCCAGATCCTCGGCACGGTCAATCTCGACGGCGTAGCCGGCGGGCTTGAAGTTCTTCAGGTCCGCGCAGGCGGTGGGTGCGGCACCCAGCGCGGGCACAGTGGCGCCGCCAAGCAGCAGGGAGCAGCCGACCAGACGCAGCATGCGGGTGCAGTTCACGATGATATCCCCCGGAATGACATGTGCTCAGCCCGAACGCGATTTGCGGTAACGAGGCGCGGGCTGGGCATTGCGGCCCGGTCTGCGGATCGAAGGCAGGGCCCGGTAGTGCTCGCGCAGGCTCGAAGCACGGACGACCAGCTCGGTGGGTATGACTTCGGTGGACGCTGATTCGTGACGGATCGCACGCATCAGGTTCTCTACCAGCAGGCGTGCGCCAGCATGGCAGTTCTGGCGGATGGTCGTCAGCGGCGGCGTGGTGAAAGCCGACAACGGGATGTCATCGAAGCCGACTATCGCCACGTCTGCCGGCACCTGGCGGTCGCGTTCCGCCAGCGCACGCATCGCGCTCATGGCAATCACATCGGAACAGGCCACCACGCCGTCGAAATCAACACCGGCGCTGAGCAGCGAGGCGATCGCGTGATAGGCCGCGTCGCTGCCGAAGCACACCGGCACCTCGAGGCCGGGCACGCGATCGATGCCGGATTCCTCCAGCGCGT
>DATKBK010000140.1:0-6486 GCA_035514045.1 Steroidobacteraceae bacterium
ATCGTCGGCGATCTGGTCGGTGATGCGGCCCTGGACGCGGAACGGCTCGCGCGTCACGGTTGGGTGGTAGATGAGCTTGCCCTGCGCGATCTCGCCCAGCAGCTCGTGCCGGGGCAGCTCCTCGCTGATGAACTGCTCGTAGGCCAGGTCGGTCTTGTGGCGCACGCCATGCGCCACCACCACCTTCTCGAAGCGCTCGTAGGTTTCCGGATCCTGGATGATGGACAGGAACGGCGCCAGGCCAGTGCCGGTGCCCAGCAGGTACAGATGCCGCCCTGGCTTCAGGTCATGCAGCACCAGCGTGCCGGTGGGCTTGCGGCTCACCAGCACCTCATCGCCTTCCTTCAGGTGCTGCAGGCGCGAGGTCAGCGGACCGTTCTGCACCTTGATGCTGAAGAACTCCAGGTGCTCTTCCCAGTTGGGACTGGCGATGGAGTAGGCGCGCAGCAGCGGCCGGCCGTCCACGGGCAGGCCAAGCATCACGAAATGCCCGCTCTCGAAGCGGAATCCCGGATCGCGCGTGGTGCGGAACGAAAACAGCGTCTCGTTCCAGTGGCGCACCGAAAGTACGCGCTCGTTCGCAATCGCTGCCATCTGACCTTTGGATTCCGGTGCCTTGGGGGACCGCAAGGCTAAGGGGTTTTTTATGCCGGAAAAAGCCTGAGGCTGCTTATTTCCATAACTGGATCAGATAAGGATGCTGCGTCGCAGCAAGAACGCCGGCCCGAAGCGCCTCAGGCGCGCGCCTTGGGGTGGGCGCGCGCTCACGCGCGCGCCGCCGGCGTCGCCGGCTGGTCCCAGGTCTTCTTGCTGTCGTCGTTGCCGGCCACTGAGTACAGCACCTGCGCATTGCGGGTCTTCTGGAAATCCTCCAGCGACTGACCGCGCATGGCGGCATAGATGTGCAGATTGGTGGTGCCGACCACGGCGCCGAGTTTTTCCAGCAGGAAGAAGATCACTCCGTAGTGGATCAGCGCGCGCCAGTCGCGCCGGCGCACCAGATCGCGCTCCTCGACAGTGAGCTTGTGCTGTTCGAACAGCGGCTCCGGGTCGGCCAGGAACCGCTGGCGGAACTCCGGCTGGATCAGCTCGTGCAGGAAGCGGTTCAGGCGGAAGGCCTTTACGCTGCGCTCGATGGTGTACGGATAGGTGCCCTCGAGCTTCTCGAGTCCCTCGTACTGCTCGGTCATGCGCTTGCGGTACTGCTCGATGGGCTCGCTGATCGGATCGTCCGAGACATTCTCGAAGATCACGCTGGCGATGGGCGTCATCGACGGCAGATAGTAGGTCTGATGCGTCTTCTTCACCTGCTTCGGCAGCGCGGCGCGCATCATCAGCCACATCACCACTTCGGCCCCTTCCATGCCGCCCAGCGTGGCGTACTCGGCCACGGTCACCCTGGTCAGGCCTTCAGGATCCTTCTCCAGCCGCTCGAGGAACTCCATGTCCCAGGGCGTGTTGTTGAAGCCGCAGCGCTCACCGTGCACCTGATGCGACAGGCCGCCGGTGCCGACGATGGCGACCTTGATGTCCTCGGGGTAGGAGAGGATGGCCTTGCGCAGCGCGAGGCCCAGCTTGTAGAAGCGCAGCGGCGTCGGCACGGGCGGATTCAGCACCCCGCACTGGAAGGGCACGATGCGGCAGGGCCAGCCGTTCTCGTGCGGCAGCAGCAGCGACAATGGCGAGAACACGCCGTGGTCCAGGTCCTTGCCCTGGAAGTACGACAGGTCGAACTCATCGGCGACCAGGCCGGCCGCTATATGCGCGGCCAGCTTCGGATCGCCATTGAACGGTGGCAGCTTGCGCGGCCCGCCACCCTCGTCGGCAGGAAAATACTGCTCGCCCACGCCCAGCGCAAAGTGCGAGTAGTGGTCGAGGAAGAACGAGGTGATGTGGTCGTTGAAGATGTACAGCAGCACATCAGGCTTGTGCTCGGCCAGCCAGTCCTGCACTGGCTTGTAGCCCTCGAAGATCGGCTTCCATACAGGATCTTCTTGCTTCTTCGCATCCAGTGCGAAACCAATGGTGGGCGTGTGGGATGTCGCGATCCCACCAATGATTCTGGCCATTAAATTGAAATGCCGGTGCGAGTGGAAAGGCTGTACGGGGGCGCCTTAGCGCCCCTCGGCCTGGCGGCGCACTTCCTCGCCCACGCGCTGCGTGTCTCCGGCACTCCGGGGCCGCATGCCGAAGAACCGGCCGTCGGCCAACGTCGCGGAAATCACGTACCCGCCCTCGGTGCCGTCACGGAACGGTGCGGCGTGGACGGTGAGCTTGTCACCCACCTTCACCATGTCCTTGCGGTAGCCGCTGCGGTACATGTTGTTGGTGCTGTGGCCCTCGAAGCGCACCTCGCGCTTGCCCTTTTCATCGTTGAGTTCGATCAACAGGTCCATATGCGGGTTGATGGCGCGGAAACGCTTCACCGTGCCGGTGTACGAAACGTTCTTGCCGAAGTCGAACTGCACCGCGGAGTGGTGCGCCAGGGCGACTCCCGCAACAAGGGCGGCGGTCACGACGGTCAGTGTGCGGATCATCTTGTTCATTGCGGATTCCTCAAACGGATACGGTTGCGTGATCAGGGGACAGGAAGGCCCTTCTCTTTGGCCACTTCGTCAATGCGGTTGATCCACATTTCCTCGGGGCACTCATAGGGCAACACCCGGCCATTGGGCACCTGCGCCCAGCTCTTCTGTATGACCACCGGCTTGGTATAGACGACCGGATCGGTCATGGTCATCTCGACAGTCAGGATGCGACGGCCCTGGGCATCGGTGCCGTTGAGCCGGTAACGTTCGACGACCTTCGCCTGGTCGGAGTGGGAGGTATTGCGCTGATCCACCTGATCGACCAGGTTGTCGGTCTCGACCACCAGCACATCGCCTTCCCAGCGACCGCTGGAATAGCCGTTGCGTCCGGGTACCCGCTCTTCGGGCTTGGCATTGCGGTCACCGAAGTACACGCGACGAATCTCGCTGTGCGCCTCATAGACAATGGTGATCTGTTCAGGCCGCTGGATGATCTCCATGGGGTAACCGCCAGAACCCAGCATTGAGCCCGGCATGCCCGTTCCCACGCACCATCGGCCCGGCGAGTCGTCGGTGCCGCCCACCAGCTTCTGGTAGGCATCCAGGCGCTGTTTGGCCAGGGGCGTCAGCTGGGGCGCCTCTGGGGGCGCAGTGTTGGTCGCGCCGCCGATGCCGCGTGCGCCGCCGGCGGCGCCGCGTCCACCGCCGCCGGCGCTGGTCCACACGCCAGTCAGGTCCGGCGGTGCAGCCGCGTTGGCCACGGCACAAATCAACGACAGCACGACCCCCGCCGCGCTACGCCTGATGAACTTCACATGCCCCATGTTCCAATCCCCCCTTGATCCGGGTGTATTACTTACCCACAAGCGTAGGCTGGCCCTCAGGGGCTGTCAAAAAATGCCCCAGGCAGCTATTCAGCAAGACCGCATTATGGGAACAATGTTCCCGATGTTCCCAACCGTTTACGTGCCCCATGGCGGCGGCCCCTGTTTCTTCATGGAGGACCCCGACGGCGTCTGGAGCGGCATGGCCCGGTTCCTGCGAGACCTGCCAAGTTCGCTGCCCGAACTACCCCGCGCCATCCTCGTTGTATCGGGCCACTGGGAGACCCGGGGGTTCATGCTCACCGGTGCCGCGCGGCCACCGCTGATTTTCGATTACTACGGCTTTCCGCCCCACACCTACCAGTTGCGCTACGACGCACCCGGCGCACCGGAGCTCGCAGCACGCGCCGCAGCCCTGTTGCAGCAGTCAGGCTTCACCGCCGCCATCGACCCGGCGCGCGGTCTTGACCACGGCGTGTTCGTACCGCTGAAGGTGGCCATTCCGGATGCCGGCATTCCCGTGGTGGAGCTGTCGCTGGACGCAGGCCTGGACGCGGCATTGCACCTGGCTGCCGGCCGCGCGCTGGCGCCGCTGCGCGAAGAGGGCGTGCTGCTGATGGGCGGAGGGATGAGCTTCCACAACCTGCGGGCGATGGGCGACCCGCGACTCACAGAGCCGTCACGGCAGTTCGATGCCTGGCTCACCGCGGCCGCCACGGCGCCGGCGGAACAGCGCGCCGCGCTGCTGTCGCGGTGGCGGGAGGCGCCGGCCGCGCAGCTGGCGCACCCGCGCCACGAGCATCTGCTGCCACTGATGGTGGCGGCCGGCGCTTCAGAGCAGCCGGGGCGCCGGATCTACTCCGAGCTGGTGCTGGGGACGATGATCTCCGGCTTCGCCTTCGACTAGCTCCCTCCTCAGCGGACCAGCGGCATCCCGATCAGCAGCCGATGCAGCCAGAACAGGGTTGCGACGTAGAGCCCCAACCCCAGCACCACCGCCAGCACATCGTTGCGCAGCGACGGCGAGGGCAGCGGCATCATCATGCGCTGAGTGCGCCGCTTGAACGAGACGCGGGCGAACACCGCCCAGACCAGGAAGCCGCCAAACAGCAGCAGGTCGGCCAGCATGCCGTTCGCAAGCAGATGCGCCAGCGCCCATAACTTGACCGCCGCCAGCATCGGATGCTTGAGCTTCGCCTTGATCGTGCCGGGCAGGTAAGCGGCGAAGATCAGGGGAAACACCGGCAACATCAGCGCGAACGCCGCGTGGCGGGTCCATGGCGGCGGAAGGTAGAGCACCACCGGCGACTGTCGCGCCTGCATGTAACCCACGATCAGCAGCACGAACCCGGCCAGGGACACCAGCGAGTAAATGGCGCGCCAGGCGTTCACCCCGAGCGCCGCGGCCCAGTGATCGCGCATGGCCACCGATACGATGCCAACGGAATGCACGCCAATGAACAGGATGAGACCGAGGATCAGCAATGCCATGACTTTCAGGCCCTCTGCATGTCGCCGTCGATGGGGATCAGCTGGCCGGAGATCGACTTGCCGGCATCCGATGCAAGAAACACGGCGAGCTGCGCGATATCGGCCGGGTCGACCATGTACTGCAATGACTGGCTGGCGAGGCCCGCGCGTCGCTCCTCGGCGATGCTGCGTCCGGATGCCTGGGCGCGCCCGGCATAAACGCGCTCGGCACGCTCGCCGGCCACCGCGCCAGGTGCGATGGCATTCACGCGGATGCCGTACTGCCCGAGCTCCATGGACAGGGTTCTGGTCAGGCCCACCAGCGCCCACTTGGTGGCCGAATATGCGCTGCGGTTGGCATAGCCGAAGCGGCCGGCCGCCGAGGACATGTTGATGATGCTGCCGCCGCCGGAGGCGATCAGATTCGGTATGGCGTGGCGCGTCACGTCGAAGGTGCCGGTGAGATTCACGCGCAGCACGGCATCCCAGTCGGCGGGGTCCAGTTCATGCAAGGGTTTGGTCGGCCCGCCGATGCCCGCGTTGTTGACCACCACGGTAAGGCCGCCCAGCCGCTGCGCGGCATCTTCAACCATGGCGGCCACTGCGGCGCGATCCCCCACATCGCAGCGTTGCACGCACAGGCCGGGCAACTCCTGCGCTGCGCGTGCCAGCGCCGCCTCGTCGATGTCGCAGATGTAGACACCGGCCCCGGCGCCGTGGAAGGCACGGGCGATGGCGTAGCCGATACCGGCCCCACCGGCGGTGACGAGGACGCGCATCATGACCGGGGTTTACCTGAGCGGATCAGCGGGACAATCATTGTGGCCGGGGCTGTGGCTGTGGCGCGCGCCGCGCCGTGACCACCTTGACCGGGGTGGCCAGCATCTGGCCCTTCATCACGGGATTGAGCGCAGCGGCGCTGCGCGGCAGCTCCAGCATTGCGCGCACGA
This sequence comes from Steroidobacteraceae bacterium, assembly GCA_035514045.1. GTDB lineage: Bacteria > Pseudomonadota > Gammaproteobacteria > Steroidobacterales > Steroidobacteraceae > ZC4RG30. Next base: position 5,773 of record DATKBK010000140.1, read on the forward strand.
TGTCCATGCCGGACACCACCCGACCGAAAACGGCGTAGCCGGGATCACTGCCATCGGGCTTGCCGTCCATTGACACCAGGTCGCCCACCACGATGAAGAAATCGGCGGTGGCCGTGCCCGGTTCGGCCCGTGCCATCGACACCGCGCCATCGACATGCGACAGGCCGGTACTCAGCGGCGACTCATGCGCAATCGCCTTGTATATGCGCTTGGTGTCGCCCTGCAGCCCGCCCTGCACGATGGCGTACTTGCCGTCCTCGCTGACCTTGTGGGCGCGGTAGAAGGTGATGCCGTCGAGGCGCTTGTTGTCGACATAACGAAGAAAGTTTGCGGCAGTGACCGGTGCGCGTTCGGTCTCGACGGCGATGTGGATCTCGCCCATAGCCGTCTGGAAAACCACTGTGGTGGTGGCCGGCGCCGGTACGGCCTCGGCCGGAGGCTGCTGCGGTTCTGCCGGTGGTGCAGGCGAGGTCGCGTCCTGGGCCCAGGCAACCGCCACGAAGCAGCTGACCATTCCTGCCAGCATCGCCGAAAAGAAACGAAAGCTGCGGCTCAAGGCCTTACCCCTGCAAGAAAGTTCGAAGGAGACGATACCCCCATTTCACTCGACCCGCCAAGGGCGCCGGGCATAGTCGACCGCGCTGCCACCCGGCTGACTCAGACGCGCACTTGCGTCTCCACGGGATAGCCCGCCTCGCGCCAGGCCTTCATGCC
>DATKBK010000141.1:0-9912 GCA_035514045.1 Steroidobacteraceae bacterium
CGCACTGCAATTGCAGGTGGCGGTGGGCTACGGTGGGCGCTGGGACATCCTGCACGCAGCCCGGCAGCTGGCCGCGCGCTGCGCGGGCGGGCAGCAGCGCGCCGCCGACATCACCATCGAGGAGTTTGGTGCGGCGCTGCAGCTGGGCGGGCTGCCTGACCCGGACCTCTTCATCCGCACCGGCGGCGAGAAACGGATCAGCAATTTCCTGCTGTGGAATCTTGCCTACACCGAACTTTTCTTCTGTGATGAGTTGTGGCCGGACTTCAAACCCGAGGGTTTCGAGGCCGCGCTGGATTTCTTTGCCTCGCGGCAGCGTCGTTACGGACTTGCCGGCATGCAGCCCGAGGGCGCGGCATGACCGGCACGCGCATCCTGTCGGCGGTGTTCATTGCCGTGCTGCTGGTGCTGGTGGTGCTGTGGCTGCCGGCGCCATGGTCGGCGGCAACGCTGACGCTGATCCTGCTGGCGGCGGCCTGGGAGTGGTCGGCATTCGTCGGCGAAAAGCTCGTGCCGCGCCTGCTGTTCCTGGCGGGCCTGGCCGCGCTGTGCGCGCTGTGGTGGCAGGTCAGCGAATCCCGGCAGGGAATGCGCGCTGTGCTGTGGGCGGCCTTTGCCTACTGGACCCTGGCCACGCTGTGGCTGATTGCAAGCCGCCAGACCAGCCGTTTGCTGATCGGGCTCAGCGGTGTGCTGGCGCTGTCGTTCGCCTGGGTGGCGCTGGTTCGCATGCGGGTGGACTGGGAGCAGGGCCAGCTGGCGGTGTTCTATGCCCTGCTGATCGTCTGGCTGGCCGACAGCGGCGCCTTCTTCGCCGGTCGGCAATGGGGTGTGACCAGGCTGGCGCCACAGGTGTCGCCCGGCAAGACCTGGGCCGGTTTGTGGGGCGGGCTGGCAGCGTGCGGGCTGCTCGCGCTGGGTGTGGCCCTCTGGCGTGAACTGCCGCTGCTGCCGCTGCTGGCGGTGACCCTGGTCGTCAGCCTGTATTCGGTGGTGGGAGATCTCACCGAGAGCATGGCCAAGCGCTTTGCCGGAGTGAAGGACAGCGGCCGGCTGATCCCCGGCCATGGCGGCGTGCTTGACCGGTTCGACAGCCTGCTCGCGGCAGCGCCGATCCTGATGCTTGGCATCGAGTTGCTGCCGGAGCTGCGCGGGTGACGCGGCCACTGGGTGTCGCCGTGCTGGGATCCACCGGCAGCATCGGCGAGAGCACACTGGATGTGCTGCGCCGCCATCCGGACCGCTATCGCGCCCTGGCCCTGCTGGCTCGGCGCAATGTGCAACAGCTGGTGGAGCAGGCGCGCGAATTCAGACCCGACTATGCCGCCATCGCCGATCCCGGTCTGGCCGAAGAACTGCGCACGCAGTTGCAACGGCAGGGGCTGGCCACCCGCGTTCTGGCCGGGCCGGACGCCGCCTCCGCGCTGGCAGTGCTGCCCGAGGTGCAGTGTGTGGTGGCCGCCATCGTCGGGGTCGCAGGCCTGCCGTCGACACTGGCAGCAGCGGGCGCGGGCAAACGTCTGCTGATAGCGAACAAGGAAGCGCTGGTGGTCGCCGGTCCGCTGGTGCTGGCGGCCGCGCGCCGGTCGGGCGCAGTCATCATCCCCGTCGACAGCGAGCACAATGCGATCTTCCAGTGTCTGCCTGCGGCGGGGTGCCTGGGCGAGCCGCCACCCGGGGTGCGCCGCATCCTGCTGACCGCTTCGGGCGGTCCGTTCAGGGACTGGTCAGCTGCCGCTCTCGAAAATGTAACCCCGGAGCAGGCCTGCGCCCATCCAGTATGGAATATGGGGCGCAAGATCTCGGTGGATTCGGCCACCCTGATGAACAAGGGCCTGGAACTGATCGAGGCGGTGCAGCTGTTTGGCCTGCCACCGGAGCGGATTGAAGTGGTGATACACCGGCAGAGCGTGGTGCATTCACTGGTGGAATACGTGGACGGGTCGATGCTGGCGCAGCTGGGGTCGCCGGACATGCGCACCCCCATCGCCCACGCCCTGGCATGGCCGGAGCGCATCGCCTCCGGTGTACAATTCCTCGACCTGCTGCGGGTGGCGCGGCTGGACTTCGAGGCACCGGATACCGGGCGTTTCCCCTGCCTGCGACTGGGTATGGAGGCCGCCCGCGCCGGGGGCGACATGCCGGCGGTGCTGAATGGCGCCAACGAGGTGGCGGTGGGGGCCTTCCTGGCGGGACGGCTGGATTTCGGTGGTATTGCGGAGACTTGTGCAGGGGTCATGAACAACTGGGGCAATGTGGGCAGCGCGCAGGAACTGACGGCGATACTCGCCGCGGATGAGCGCGCGCGCGCGCTGGCCGCCGAAGCCATTGGCCGCCTGGCGGCCCGGGCCTGAACGATGAATCTATCCTGGCCGCATCTGCTCGCATTCCTGTTCGCCGTGGGCCTGCTGGTCACGGTGCACGAGTTCGGCCACTACTGGGTGGCTCGCAGGCTCGGCTTCAAGGTACAACGCTTTTCGGTGGGATTCGGCAAGGCGCTGTGGAAGCGCGTGGGTCGCGACGCCGACCGCGTGGAGTATGTGGTCGCGGCGATTCCGCTGGGCGGCTACGTCAAGCTGCTTGATGAGCGCGAGGGGCCGGTCGATCCGGCCGAACTGCATCGCGCATTCAATCGCCGGCCGCACTGGCAACGCATCCTGGTGTTGCTGGCCGGTCCCGCCTTCAACATCGGCTTCGCCATCCTGCTGTTGTGGGCACTGTTCTGGATCAATGGCCTGACCGAAGTGCGCGCCGTGATCGGCGAGGTGCTGCCGGAGTCGCCGGCCGCGCATGCCGGGCTTGCCAGCGGTGACGAGATACTGTCGCTGGACGGCAGGGCTGCGGATGGCCGTTCCGACGTGGTGCTCGGGCTGCTCGACCAGATGACCGGCGATGGCAGTGTCACGCTCACACTGCGGGACGACACTGGCGCCGAGCGCATGGCCGTGCTCGAAGTGGCCGACCCAGCCGAGCGGCGGCGTCTGACAGAACCGGAGAACCTGCTGACTGGACTGGGCTTCGGTTTCTGGTCGCCGCCCGTGCCGGCACAGCTGGGCGTGGTCGAGGCCGGCGGTCCGGCGCAGCGGGCCGGCCTGCAGGTCGGCGACGAAGTGCTGGCCGTGAACGGCAATACGGTGCAGGATTTCGAGGCGCTGCGCCGCGAGATCCAGTCGCGTCCTGGTCAGACCGCGGAGTTCACCTTCCGCCGTGGCGGAGAACAACAGTCACTGCGCGTGGAGATCGGCGCGGAAGAGCTCGAGGACGGCCGCGTCGGCCGTCTGGGCATCGCCTCACCGACGCGCCTGCGGCTGCCCGATTCCATGCTGACCCAGACCCGGCTCGGGCCGCTGGATTCGCTGGCCATGGGGGCCGATGAAGCCTGGCGCATGACGGTGCTGCAGGCAAAGGTGTTCTGGCGCATGCTCCAGGGGCAGGTATCGCTCAAGAACCTCTCTGGTCCGCTGACCATCGCCGAGTTCGCCGGCGAATCAGCCCGCTCGGGCGTCGCCACCTTTGTTTCTTTCCTCGTCCTCATCAGCCTGTCACTGGGCTTCATCAACCTGTTGCCGGTGCCGATCCTGGATGGCGGGCAGGTGGTCTACCAGCTGGTCGAGTGGATCAAGGGCAGCCCGCTCTCCGAGCGCGCCCAGATCGTCGGCCAGCAGGTGGGCATTGGCATGCTGGTGCTGCTGATGGGTGTGGCATTGTTCAACGACGTCCTGCGGCAATTCGGTTGATGATGAAACGCAAGAACATTTTCTGGACCTTGCTGGTCCTGGCGGCGGCACCGGCATCCTGGGCTCAGGTGGCGGGCGATGACAGCCGCTTCACCGTGGGCGACATCCGCGTGCTGGGCCTGCAGCGTGTATCCGAGGGCACGGTCTACAACTACCTGCCGGTGAACATCGGCGATGAGCTTACCCCGCAGCGCGTGCGTGAGGCAGTGCGTTCGCTGCACGAGACCGGGTTCTTCCGCACCATCGAGCTGCGCCGCGACGGCTCCGTGCTGGTGGTGGTGGTGGGCGAGCGGCCAACGATCGAGAGTTTCGAGCTCAAGGGCAACAAGGACATCAAGACCGAGGACCTGACCGCCTCGCTGCGTGGCATCGGACTTGCGGCCGGCAAGACCTTCGACCGTTCCGTGCTCGAGGACGTCAGGTCGGAGCTCACCGACCAGTATTTCAGTCGCGGCAAGTACGGGGTGCGCGTCGACGCGCTGGTCGAAGAACTCGACGACAACCGCGTGCTGGTCACCATCGACATCGACGAAGGCGAACGGGCCAAGATCCGCCAGATCAACATCGTCGGCAACACGACGTTCAAGCAGAGTGAGATCATCGAGGACTTCGAGCTGATGACGCCGCGCTGGAACAACTGGTGGAAGCCGGGTACGAGCTATTCGCGCGAGTCCCTGCAGGGAGATCTGGAAAAACTCCGCTCCTTCTATCAGGACCGTGGCTACGCCGATTTCCAGATCGAGTCGGCCCAGGTGACCATCTCGCCCGAGAAGGACGACATGTTCATCACCATCAGCATCGATGAGGGCGACATCTACCGGATCGCCGAGGCCAGGGTTGCCGGCAACACCATCGTGCCGGTGGAGCAGGTCGAGCGCATGCTGCTGGTGCGGAAGGGGCAGATCTATTCGCAGCAGCTCATATCGGTGACCCAGCAGCGGATCGAGACCGCCTTGGGCGAGGTAGGCTATGCCTTCGCCGAAGTAGACCCAGTGCCCAAGCTCGACGAGGAGAAGAAGGAGGTCACGATGACCTTCCTCGTCAATCCGGGCAAGCGCGTGTATGTGCGGCACATCAACTTCAAGGGCACGACGCGCACCATGGACCACGTGCTGCGCCGCGAACTGCGGCAGCTCGAGGGTGGCTATGTCTCCAATATCGACCTGGAGCGTTCCAAACAGCGCATCCAGAGCAATCTGCCGTTCATCGAAGAGGTCGATTTCGAGACCATGCGGGTGGAAGGATCCGACGACCTGGTCGACGTGGACTTCACCGTCAAGGAAGGCCCCAGCGCGACGCTATCCGGCGGCATCGGCTATTCCGCCTCATCGGCCTTCATCATCAATGGCAGCTATACCGACAGCAATTTCTTCGGCACCGGCAAGCGCGTGGGGCTGGAGCTCAACACCGGCAAATACGCCAAGGCCGCCAGCTTCTCGCACACCAATCACTATGCCGGCATTCACAACATTTCGCGCTCCTTCTCGCTGAGCTATTCCGACGTCACGCAATTCGTATCCGCCTCGTCCGATTTCTCACAGAAGAGCCTGTCGGCGGGCATCCAGTTCGGTTACCCGATCACCGAGTTCCAAACTCTGCGCTTTGGCCTCAACACCACGCGCTCTGATCTGCTCACCAGTTCCGGCGGCAGTGCGGAGCAGGCGCAGTCCTGGGTGCGCGACAACGGCAATCCATACAGCCGCAGTTCCGTCGACACCTACGGCAATCTGTTCGAGATCTTCGGCAGCCGGTTCACCGCCTTCGAGATGAATGTGGGCTGGGGCTTCTCGTCGCTGAATCGGAGCCTGTTCCCGAATCGCGGCCAGCGGCAGTCGCTGTCGTTCAGCTCCAGCATTCCGGGCAGCTCGGTGGAGTACTACCTGGCCGACTATCAGTTCGTGCAGTACATCCCGATCTGGCGTGGTTTCACCGGCCTGATCAACGCGACCGTGTCCTACGGCAGCGCCTTCGGCGATACGAGCGCGCTGCCGCCTTACCGGCAGTTCTACGGCGGTGGTCCGGATACCGTACGTGGGTTTCGCGAAAGCCGGCTGGGCCCGAAGGACAATTTCGGCAACCCCTACGGCGGCAACATGATGACGGTGGCCCGCACCGAGCTCATCCTGCCGCTGCCGGCCAAGTGGCAGACCAGCGCCCGCGTCAGCCTGTTCCATGACATCGGCAACGTATTCTCGACCCACGGCGTGCAGTTCAACGGCGATGACCTGGGGTTGACGCCGCTCACCTACAAGTTCAAATTCGAAAATCTGCGACGCTCGGCCGGCATATCGCTCGAGTGGTTCTCCGTGATGGGCCTGTTCCGCTTCAGCTACGGCATTCCGCTGAACGCGTCGAAGGGCGACGGTCCCTTGTGGCCCGACGAGACGGAGCGCTTCCAGTTCTCGATCGGTCAGGCATTCTAGTAACCAGTCAGAGGTTTCATTGTGAAACGCAGCAGTATCATCGTCCTCATGTCCTTGGCCTTGCTGGCCGGGCACGCCCATGCGGCAACCGCCCCGGGGGTCGCTGGCAAGATCGGCGTCGTGAACACCAATCGGCTGCTGGGCGAATCACCGCAGGTACTGACCGCGCGGCAGGCCCTGGAAACCGAGTTTGGTCCCGAAGATCGTGCCATCCAGGCGCTGGCAGCCAGCCTGCGCACGCGCGAGGAGGCGTACAACAAGGACGCGGCCACGATGACCGTGGCGCAGCGGTCCTCGGCGGAGCGCGCGTTGAGTGATGGCTACACCGACCTGCAGGCCCGACAAAAGAAGCTCGAAGACAACCTCAAGGCCCGCTCCGCCGAGGAAGACGAGAAGCTGCAGCGCGTCGTGCTGGAGGAAGTGCAGAAGTATGCCCGTGCCAACGGCTTCGACCTCGTCCTCTCGGCGGGAGTCCTGTACGCCGCCGGTGCGCTCGATATCACCGCCCCGGTACTCGAAGCGCTGAAGAGCCGTACGGCTGGCGCGCCAGCGGCTGCACCGGCCACTCCGTAGCATTTCCCGGCCCGCCAAGCTGCCACGCGCATGGGCCATGCCACCGCGAGCTTGAGCCTCGGCCAGCTCGCGGTTCGCTTTGGCTGCGGGCTGCGCGGCGATCCGGACCGCACCGTGGATTCGGTGGCTACGCTCGCCGGTGGGCCCCGTTCGCTGGGATTCCTCGCCAATCCGGCGCTGCTCGCCGAACTCGCCGCCACCCGCCTGGCTGCCGTCGTGATCGAACCGCGGCACATGGATGGCTGCCCGGTTGACGCATTGCTGCATGCCAATCCGCATGCCACCTTCGCCCGCATTGCCGCCGTGCTGCATCCGCCGCCACCGCCGGTGCCTGGCGTTCATCCCACCGCCACGGTACACCGGCAAGCGCAGGTGGATGGATCTGCCGAGATCGGTCCCTACGTGCTGGTGGCAGCCGGCGCGGTGGTGGGCGCCCGCTGTCGCGTCGCCGCCCATGCGATCGTGGGCGCGCGGGCCGTGCTGGGTCCCGACACCCGAGTGCTCGAGCGTGCCAGCGTGCTCGATGACTGCGCGTTGGGTGCGCGCTGCATCGTGCATCCTGGCGCCGTGGTCGGTTCGGATGGCTTCGGCAACGCGCGCGATGGCCAGGAATGGGTCAAGGTGCCGCAGCTGGGTCGGGTGCGCATCGGCGATGACGTGGAAATCGGCGCCAACACCACCATCGACCGCGGCGCGCTGGGCGACACGCTCATTGGCGATGGCGTGCGCCTCGACAACCAGATCCAGATCGGCCACAACGTGAGCATCGGTGCGCACACCGCGGTGGCGGCCTGCACGGGTATCGCCGGCAGCACCCGCATCGGCCGCCGCTGCATGATTGGCGGTGGCACTGGAATCGGCGGGCAGCTCACCATCGGCGATGATATCGTCATCGCCGGGTTCGGCATGGTGACGCGCTCGCTTGAGGCGCCGGGCATGTATTCAAGCGTGCTGCCGGTCGAAGAGGTGCGCAGCTGGCGCCGCATCGTGGGCCGCGTGAAGCGACTCGACGCGCTCAATGCGCGGGTCACGCAACTGGAGAACGCCGCCGGCATCGCGGCGCGGGATGAGGAAGATGAGCAGCATTGACAAACCGTTTCTCGACATCTACGCCATCCTTGGCCGGTTGCCGCACCGCTATCCCTTTTTGCTGGTCGATCGCGTGCTCGAATGCACCCCGGGCGAGAGCATCCGCGCCGTCAAGAACGTCACTTTCAACGAACCGTTCTTCACCGGGCATTTTCCGGGGCGGCCGGTGATGCCGGGCGTGATGATTCTCGAAGCGCTGGCACAGACCGCCGGCATCCTCACGTACACCACCCTCGGACGTGTGCCCAACGCGAACACGCGGTTCTATTTCGCCGGCATCGATGGCTGTCGCTTCCGCCGCCCGGTGGAGCCCGGCGACCAGCTGATCCTCACTGCGAAGGTCGGGCGCAACATGAAGGGCATCTGGAAGCTGGAAACCGCCGCCTACGTGGGCGACACCCAGGCCGTCAGCGCCGAGATGATGCTGTTCCCCGACGCCGACAACGCCACGGTCCTGCAGCCTTGAGCATAGACCCGCGCGCCGCCATATCGGCCGAGGCGCAGCTGGCAGCGGATGTCGAGGTCGGTCCCTTCGCGGTGATCGGCCCGGGCGTTGTCATCGGTGCCGGCTGCCGCATCGGGCCGCATACCGTGATCAACGGTCCAACCGTGATGGGCGAGGGCAACCGCGTATTCCAGTTCGCCTCCATCGGCGACGATCCGCAGGACATGAAATACCGCGGTGAGCCAACCAGGCTGGTGATCGGCGCCCGCAATACCTTCCGCGAGTACGTGAGCATCAATCGCGGTACGGTCACCGGCGCCGGCGAGACCCGCATCGGCAACGACAACCTCATCCTGGCCTATTCTCATGTGGCGCACGACTGCGTGCTCGGCGATCACATCATCATGTCCAATGCGGTGAACCTGGCCGGCCACGTCGAGGTCGGCGACTGGGCCATCCTCAGTGGTTACGCCGGCGCCCATCAGTTCTGCCGCATCGGCGCGCATGCCTTCATCGCCAACAACACGGCGGTGCTGCAGGACATCCCGCCCTACGTGCTGGCGGCGGGCCAGCCTGCCGGGCCCCGTGCCGTCAACGTCGAGGGCCTGAAGCGGCGCGGATTCACCGAGGACCAGATGCGCGCGATCCGCAACGCTTTCCGCGTGCTTTACCGCAGCGACCTGCCGCTGGCGGAGGCCACCGCGCAGGTGCTGGAGATGGCACGCGAGCAGCCGGCGCTGGGCATCTTGCTGGACTTCCTGCGCGGTTCCACCCGCGGACTGGCGCGCTAGAGTGCGCGCTTCGCCGGGTAGCACCCGTCCATGCAAGCGCGGCTGAAAATCGGTCTGGTCGCGGGCGAAGTCTCGGGTGACTTGCTGGGTGCCGCGCTCATCGCGGCACTACGCGAGCGGCTGCCGGGTGCGCAGTTCATCGGGCTGGCAGGCGAGCGGATGCGCGCTGCCGGCTGCGAAGTGCTGGGGCACAGCGATGAACTTGCGGTGATGGGTCTGGTAGAGCCCCTGCAGCACCTGCCGCGACTGCTGGCGCTGCGCTCCCGCCTGTTCGCGACCTTCGTTGCGCGCGACATCGACCTGTTCGTCGGAATCGATTCCCCCGCTTTCAACCTTGGGTTGGCACGCCGGCTGCGCCAGCGTGGAATGCTCACCGCGCAGTACGTCAGTCCGCAGGTGTGGGCCTGGCGCAGGGGCAGGGTGAAATCCATCGCCGCGGCCGTGGACGCGGTGCTGTGCCTGCTGCCCTTCGAACCAGCTGCCTACGCGGGAGCGCCGGTGCGCGCCGAGTTCGTCGGCCATCCCCTCGCCGACAGCATTGCGCTGGAGCCACAGCGCGCGCCGGCGCGGGCGGCATTGGGACTGGCACCGGATGCCACCGTGATCGCCATTCTTCCCGGCAGCCGCGAGGGCGAGGTGCGACGGCTGGGTGTCGAGTTCGCCCGGGCCGCAATGCGGCTGCGCGCGCTGCGCGGCGCGCCGCTGCAGTTCGTCGCACCCATGGCCTCGGCGCGCATCAGCGACCTGTTCCAGGCACAGCTGCGCCAGACCGGTGCCGACATCCGGCTGCTGCAGGGCCAGGCCGACGAGGCGCTGGCCGCAGCTGACTTGGCGCTGATCGCCTCGGGCACGGC
>DATKBK010000142.1:0-2783 GCA_035514045.1 Steroidobacteraceae bacterium
TTCCCTCGGGCACGCCGTAAAGCAGGATCGGCTCCATTTCGCTTCCTTCCTCTTCAGTCGTAGAATTGCCATCCGCGCGGCATGCGACTGTGCACGGCGCACCGCACCGCGTAAATGACGCACTTTCTTGTTACCAGAGGGACGCTGATGAAATCAGCAGTATCGCAATGCCCGATCGAGGAGGCCATGGTGCTGCTCAGCGGTCGCTGGCCCACGCTGCTGCTGTACTACCTGCAGCCGGGCACGAAACGCTTCAGCGAACTGCAGCGCGACAACCCTTCCATCTCGCATCGCATGCTGACCCTGGAGCTGCGCAAGCTCGAGGCGGCGGGGCTGGTCCACCGCACCGCGCACGCGGGATATCCCTCGCGGGTGGACTATGCGCTTACTCCGGCGGCAACCAGACTGATGCGGCTGATCGATGCACTGGGCGACTGGTGGGAAGAGACCCTGCCCGAACGGACGATGTCGGCCGCGTGAAGCCCATTGCTCCCGCGCGCGCCATCGAGGGCAGTCCGCAGGCAATCAGCCGGGCGGTGAAATCTGCACCCGTGCAAAGCGCCGCGGGCCCAGCTGCAGCACGTATTCAGCGCCCGGAGCCAGGCGCATTTCCCGATCGGTGGTGCGGTTGCCATCCACCTTGACCGCCCCTTCCTGGATCTTGCGGCTGGCCTCGGAGTTGCTGGCCGCCAGACCGGCCTCGCGCAGCGCGGCGGCCAGCTTCAGTCCGCCCTGGTCGATGCAGGTTAGGAACTGCAGCGGCAGGTCGGTCGGCGCCGTCTTCTGCGAGAAGCGCGCGATGAACTCGGCCTGGGCCCGCTCCGCGGCGGCATGGTCGTGGAAGCGGGCGACGATCTCGGCGGCCAGCTCGAACTTCACGTCGCGCGGATTGCGGCCGTCGGTCACCGACTGCTGCAACGCCGCGACCTCGGCCAGCGGCCGGAACGACAGCAGCTCGTAGTAGCGCCACATCAGCGGGTCGGAGATAGACATCAGCTTGCCGAACTGCGACCCGGCATCCTCGGCAATGCCAACGTAATTGCCCAGCGACTTGGACATCTTGTTGACGCCATCCAGGCCTTCCAGCAGCGGCACGGTGATGACTACCTGTGGCTCCTGGCCGTAGTGCTCCTGCAGCGCCCGGCCCACCAGCAGGTTGAACTTCTGGTCGGTGCCACCCAGTTCCACGTCGGCCTTCAGCGCCACGGAGTCGTAGCCCTGCACCAGCGGATACAGGAACTCGTGCAGCGCAATGGGCTGGTTGGCCTTGAAACGCCTGCTGAAATCGTCCCGCTCGATCATCCGGGCGACCGTGTGTTTCGCGGCGATCTCGATCAGCCCGGCCGCGCTCATCGGACCGAACCAGCGCGAATTGAAATCCACGCGCGTTTTCGCCGCGTCGAGGATCTTGAATACCTGCTTCTCGTAGGTGGCCGCGTTGGCGCGGATCTGCTCCGGCGTCAGCGGTGGACGCGTGGCATTGCGGCCGGTGGGATCGCCGATCAGGCCGGTGAAATCGCCGATCAGGAACACCACCTCATGGCCGAACTGCTGGAACTGGCGCATCTTGTTCAGCAGCACCGTATGACCAAGGTGCAGGTCCGGCGCGGTGGGGTCGAAGCCGGCCTTGACGATGAGTGGCTTGCGCCGCGAAAGCTTGCGGACCAGATCTGCCTGGGTGAGAACGTCCTGGGTGCCGCGGGCGATCTCGGCGAGCTCTTGCGCGTACTGGCCGGTGAACTCCGGCGGGGGGCTGGGGTCTGTCATGTGCTGCCAGAGGATAGCGGAAGCGCCCCAGACACGCGCCGCGCCGCGCAGTTTGTCTTGAAAGTGTGGCCCGGGCGGTTGCCTGAGCCGCGCCACTTCAGTTAGTTTCTTCCGTACAAATATTATGTAATCAACTGATCTGGTGGCTATTTCGTGAATCAGACCCCTGCCCGACCCAAAGCCCGCGGCCGCATGATGCCCCTGCATGGCCTGCAGCTGCTTTGCTGCGCTGCAGTAGTGGGGATTGTGGTGCACGTGACGGCAGGCCATACCCGACGTGTGGATAACCCAACCCAGGCCGCCCTGGCAGCATTTGAGGCCGCCTCGCTGGAGATGACTGCCGCCCGCGCGGCTGCCGAGGCGGCGCTGGCTGGCCTCACCGAGATCAAGGTGGTGGTGCAGCCCAGGGACACGCTGGATGCGATCTTCCGCCGGCTGGAGGTTTCGCTGGCGGACCTTGCCAACATCCGGGGCCTGGAATTGGCGCGCCAGAAACTGGATCGACTGCTGCCGGGCGATGAGCTGACGCTGGCCACCCGCGATGGACAGCTGGTGGCGCTGCAGCGGCCGCTGTCATTCGAACAGACCCTGAAGGTCGAGCGGGACGAGGCGGCAGCCTTCGTGGCCAGCGTCGAGGAAGTGCCGGTGACCCGGCATGTGCGCTCGGCCAGCAGCGTGATCGAATCTTCGCTGTTCCTCGCCGCCATGTCGGCGGGTATCGCGGACAGGACGACCATGGAGCTGCCCGAGATCTTCCGCTGGGACGTTGATTTCAATCGCATGCAACCGGGCGATGCCTTCAAGCTGGTCTATGAGCAGGTGGAACGCGAAGACGGCATGGTTGAAGACGGCAAGGTGCTGGCCGCCGAGGTCGTCAACGCCGGCCGCAGCTTTCGCGCGGTGCGCTACGAATATGCCGACGGCAAGTTCGATTACTACACCCCGGAAGGCGTGAGCCTGCGCAAGGCCTTCCTCAAGGCACCGCTTAAGTTCTCCCGCATCAGCTCGGTGTACAA
>DATKBK010000143.1:0-3975 GCA_035514045.1 Steroidobacteraceae bacterium
CGGGCGCGCGAACAGCGACGCCAGCCAGGCGCGTGCCGGCAACGTGCCGCGGGTTACCACCATCAGACAGGCCTGCAGCCGGCCGTCGGTCACCAACGCGGCGCGATAGTGGCCGACCGCGTCGTCGGCGAACTCAATCCACTGCGCACCAGTTGCGCCAGGCAGCACCATCCTGAGCCATGCCGCATCGGGTCGCCGCGTCCCGCTGCCTGCAAATTCCATGCGCACCACGCCGTCGCCTGGCGATTGCGCCCACCATTGCACCACGGGCGGCTCGACCTGCTGGCGCGTGAGCAGGAAGCCATGCCATTCGACTGCGAGCTTTTCCAGGCGCACCGGCGTGTGCTTGAACTCCGGCTCGCCCGACACCGCATCCACCACCGGATTGACGGCGGCACCGACCCGCGCTTCCAGCGCGAACTGGCCACTCCAGTGGATGGGCATGAAGACCATGCCGGCAGGCAGATCGCCGCTGGCACGGGCGCGCGCCAGAACGCTGCCCCAGCGTGATGTGACCCGCACCAGATCGCCGGGAGCCGCACCCGCTCCAGCCAGATCGGTCGCGTGCGCGTCGACATAAGGCTCGGGCTCGTGCGCATTGAGCTGCGGCGCGCGCGCCGTGCGGGTCATCGTGTGCCACTGATCGCGGATGCGGCCGGTGTTCAGGATCAGGGGATACTCAGCGCTGGTGGCGTGGCGCGGGTTGCGCGCCGGCGTGGCCACCAGCCGGGCGCGGCCATCGGGCGTGGGGAAGTTTCCGTCCGCGAACGGACGCGTGGCGCCAGCCGACGTCGGCCACTGCGTTACCGGCATCGCGTCGTAGGCCGATTTTTCGAGCCCGGCCAGTTGCGTGAGATCCAGCAACCTGCCGAAGCGGCGCGACACGGCGGTGAGCCGGGCAAACTCGTCGAACACCGCTTCTGGTCCCGCGTAGTCGAAGGCCTCGCCAAAACCCAGACGTCTGGCCACCTCGGCCACGATCCACCAATCCGGCCGCGCCACCCCAGGTGGGGCAACGAATGCGCGCTGCCTCGATACATGCCGGTCGGAGTTCGTCACCGTGCCGTCCTTTTCCGCCCAGCCCGCAGCCGGCAGGCGGATGTGCGCAAGGGGCAGCGTGTCGTTGTTCGCGACGCAGTCGGAGACGATCACCAGCGGGCAGCGCTCCAGTGCGCGGCGCGCGAGGTCTGCATCGGGCAGGCTCACCAGCGGATTGGTAGCCATGATCCACACCGCCTTCACCCGACCTGCGTCGATGGCCTCGAACAGTTCCACCGCCTTCAAACCCGGCCGCTCGGCGATGCGCGGCGAGCCCCAGAACTCCTGTACCGCCGATCGGTGCGCGGGATCAGACAGCGACAGGTGGGCGGCCAGTTGCGTGGCAAGCCCACCCACCTCGCGTCCGCCCATGGCATTGGGCTGGCCGGTGATGGAGAACGGCCCCATGCCCGGCCGCCCGATGCGGCCGGTAAGCAGATGGCAGTTGATGATGCTGTTGACCTTGTCGGTGCCCGCGGAGGACTGGTTCACCCCCTGCGAGAACAACGTCACCACGCGCTGGTTGCCGCCGAACAGCATGAAGAATCGCTCGACCAGTGCTGCGTCGACACCGCAGATCTGGGCTGTGGCGGCAATATCGCTGCTGGCCGCGCGCGCGGCGGTGAGCGCGTCCTCTCCACCGCTGGTATGGGCGGCAAGGTAGGCCGCAGCGGCATGGCCATGGGCGGCCAACCAGGCAAGCAGGCCGTTGAACAGCATCACATCGGTGCCACTGCGCAATGGCAGGTGCAGGTCGGCGGCGTCGCAAGTGGCGGTGCGGCGCGGGTCGATCACCACGAGTTTCATCGCCGGACGGGCGGCGCGCGCGGCCAGGATACGCTGCAGCAGCACCGGGTGGCACCAGGCAAGGTTGGACCCGACGAGTACCACCAGATCCGCCAGTTCCAGGTCCGTGTACTCCACCGGCACCACATCCTCGCCGAAGGCGCGAAGATGGCCCGCCACAGCCGAGGCCATGCACAGGCGCGAGTTGGTATCGATGTTGGCGGTGCCCACATAGCCCTTCATGAGCTTGTTGGCGACGTAGTAGTCCTCGGTGAGCAGTTGACCCGACACGTAGAACGCCACCGACTCCGGTCCGTGGCTGGCGATGCAGTTGGCAAGGCGCGTTGCGACGGCATCCAGCGCGGTATCCCAATCGGTGGCTGCGCCATCGACGCTGGGTTCCAGCAACCGGTCCTGCATTCCCAGAGTCGCGGCCAGCGCCGTACCCTTCGAGCACAGCCGGCCACGGTTTGCCGGGTGATCCGGATCGCCCCGCACACTGACGACACCCTCGGCGCTGCGCTCGGCCAGCACCCCGCAGCCCACGCCACAGTAGGGACAGGTCGTGCGCGTCGGCGCACCCCCCGCAGTGCTCATGCAGCCGCGCCTGCCGGCTCACCCAGCAGCAGCAGTTCGCGCTGCGCCGAGACGTCGCGCTGGGTCTCGATGAGCTCCGCAAAGTGCGCAGCCGCACGCGTGTCGCCGAACATCACCGCCGCCAGTACGCGATTGTCGCGCAGCCACAGCCGACGGTAGATGCCGGCCGCGTGGTCGGCATAGCGGATCGACTCCGTGCCGTGCAGGCCGGCAATATCACCGGCCGAGAACACGTCGATACCACTGACCTTGAGCTGCGAGGCGGGCTTCGAGCCGCGGTACCTTGTCACACCGCGCTCGGCCAGATGCGCGGCGCAGACCCGGGCCTGCTCCCAAAGTGGCGCGACCAGACCATAGGTGGTGCCGCGATGCTGCACGCACTCACCTACGGCATAGATGGACGGATCCCAGGTCTGCAGCGTGTCGTCCACCAGCACGCCGCGATCGCAGTGCAGGCCACAGGCGCGCGCCAGGTCGGTGCGCGGCGTGATGCCGGCAGCGACCACCGCCAGGCCGGCCTCCAGCACGCGCCCGTCTTCGGTGCGCAACCGCTCCACCCGACCATCGCCCTCGAAGGCAGCCGTGCGGGCTTCCATGCAGAACTCGATGCCGCGCGCCTCCATGGCCAGCTGGAGCAGGCCGGCAGCCTCGGCATCCAGCTGCCGGTCCATCACCCGGTCGCGGATATGCACCACGGTGACTTTGAGGCCGTGCCGGGCGAGGCCGCTGGCGGCCTCCAGTCCCAGCAGCCCGCCGCCGATCACCACTGCGCGCGTGGCCCGCTCGGCGTGGGCCAGCATCCCGTCCACATCCTCGATATTGCGGAAGCTGAACACGCCCGGCAGGTCGTGGCCGGGCACCTTCAGTCGCACAGGATCGGAGCCGGTCGCCAGCAGCAACCGGTCGTAGCCGGCTACTACGCCAGCTGCAGAGATCACCCGCCTGCTGCGCCGGTCGATGCTCACTACCGGGTCGCCGGTGTACAGCACGATGCCCCGCTCGCTGTACCACCCCGGCGGATGCAGCATGATCTGTTCGCGGTCCGTGTCGCCGGCCAGCAGTGGCGACAGCAGGATACGGTTGTAGTTGCCGCGCGGCTCGGCCCCGAACACGGTGATCTGGTAATCGTCGCCGGCGAACTGCAGCAGCTCCTCGATGGTGCGCATGGCGGCCATGCCATTGCCGACAACCACCAGACGGCGCCTGCCGCGCGCGCTGGTGCCAGATTGAGTGCGTGCCGCAGCCTGGTCCAGCGACTCCACCCACACGCGCCCGTCAAGCACGCCACAGGGCCAGGTACGCAGCGACACCGCCTCGTCCTCCAGGCATCGACCGTTGCGCAGGTTGAAGTGCTGCTTGTAGACGGGAGATGCCACCACCAGCTGGCCAGCCAGGTCGCCCACCAGGCCGCGCGAGATCACGTTGGCGCTGCTGAACGGGTCGCGGTTCTCGAGCGCGAACACCTCCTCGCCGATACGCAGCAGCGCAATCTGCTCCCCGTCCACCAGCGCGCAGACGCCGGCTCCGTCGAGGATGTCGTCGACATTGCAGATG
>DATKBK010000144.1:0-4910 GCA_035514045.1 Steroidobacteraceae bacterium
TCCTCGCCGTGCATCACCACCACATCAGCGCTGCGCAGGCGTTGACTGGATTCACGCAAGGGCCCCGCCGGCAGCAGTGAGCCATTGCCAAAGCCACGTTCCCCATCGACCACGACGATCGCAAGGTCGCGGCGCAGCGCCAGGTGCTGCAGGCCGTCATCGGCGATGACCAGGTCACAGCCACTATCGGCCAGCAGCTGCGCCGCTGCAGTACGCCGTGCGCCAATGGCAACGGGACAGATGCCGCGACGCGCCAGCAGCAGGGCCTCATCGCCCACCTGTTGCGCATCGTCATCCGCGCGCACCACCCGCGGCGCGCGCTGTCGGCCGCCGTAGCCGCGCAACACGATGCCGGGCTTGCGGCCCCGGGCCCGCAGCTGCTCGGCCAGCCACAGCACCAGTGGCGTCTTGCCCGTACCGCCCGCGGTGAGGTTGCCGACCACAATGACCGGCACGCCGGGGTGAGTGCTGCGCAACAGACCGGCGCGATAGACGCCGCGGCGCAGGCCGGTGACAAGTGCATACAGTGCGGTCAGAGGCCGCAGCGCCGGGTGCGGCCGGGGCGCATACCAACTGCGCTCGACCCAGTGCCGCAAACCGCTGTGCTCAGGCATTGAACTGCAGCCGGTAAAGCTGACTGTAGAGACCCTGCTGCGCAAGCAGCTGCGCATGCGTGCCACTCTCGGCAATGCGCCCTTCGTGCAGCACCAGGATGCAATCGGCCTGCTCCACCGTGGCCAGTCGATGGGCGATCACCAGCGTGGTACGGCCGGCGCGCAGTCGCACCAGTGCGTCCTGCACATGGCGCTCGGACTGCGCATCGAGGGCCGAGGTCGCCTCGTCGAGCACCAGCACCGGCGCATTGCGCAGGATGGCCCGCGCGATGGCCACGCGCTGGCGCTGGCCGCCCGAGAGCAGGCCGCCGCGCTCGCCAACGAGGGTGTCCAGTCCCAACGGCAGTTCGTCGGCAAACTCCAGCACATGGGCGGCGCGTGCCGCCTCGAGGATGGCCGCCTCGCCGGCCTCCTCCAGGCCCAGCGCAATATTGTTGCGGATGGAATCGTCGAACAGCAGCACGTCTTGACCCACGTAGGCGATCTGGCGGCGCAGGTCTGCCAACGGGTATTCGCGCACGTCCACGCCATCTAGCAGCACGCTGCCACTGGTGACTTCATACAACCGCGGCAGCAGCCCGACCAACGTGGATTTTCCGCCGCCGGAGCGCCCCACGATGGCCAGCGTCTGCCCGGGCGCAATCGCGAGGTCGATCGCGCCGAGCACAGCACTTGCCGTCTCCCCGTAGGCGAATCCCACGCCACGAAACTCCACTTCGCCGCGCGCTCGCCCGGCCCTGTGGCTGCCGCCCCCCGGTTCACGCGGCAGGTCGAGCACCGCGAAGATGCCCGTGCCGGCGGCGATGCCCTGCTGCAGTGGACCACCGACGTTCACCAGGCGTCGCAGCGGCGACATCAGAAGCATCATCGCGGTGATGTAGCTGACGAACTCGCTCACCGGAACCTGGGTCGCCAGTACCCGCGGCAGTGCCACCGCCAGCACTGCCGCCAATCCCACCGCCGCCACCAGCTGCACCACCGGATTGCTGGACGCCCGCGCGCGCAGCAGACGCTGGTGGTTGCGGCGGTTCTGCTCGTTCACCGCCTCGAAGCGCCGCTGCTGGAAATCCTCGGCGGTGCTGGTCTTGATCAGCCGCTGGCCGCCGATGGCCTCCTGCGCCACGCGGGTGACGTCGCCCATGGACTCCTGGATGCGTGCGCTGTGCCGGCGGAAGCGGCGGTTGATGCCGCCCAGTACCCACCCGATCACTGGCGCCGCCACCAGCGCCAGCAGGGTGAACTGCCAGGACTTCCAGAACATGAAAGCAAGCAGACCAGCCAGCACCAGCGAGTCGCGGATGATCACACCAATCGATGTGGTAGCCGCCTCAGCCACCTGCTCCGCGTCATAGACCAACCGCGACAGGGTGCGACCGGCCGGCTGGCGGTCGTACCAGGCAGCGGGCAGATGCAGGTACTGGGCGAACAGGTCACGACGGATTGCCTTCACCACCTGGCGCCCGACCTTGGCCGGAAAATAGGTGGCGATGAAATCGCCCACGCCGCGCAGCAGGAACAGCAGCAGCACGCCGGCGGGCACGGCCCAGACCACGCGCGGGTCCGGGTCGTCGAAGGCATGCTCGAGGAACTCGCCAACAAACCACGCCGTGCCCGCATCGGTGGCGGCATAGAGCGCCATGCCCAGCACGCCGATCAGGAACTGCCCCCGCCACGGCCGTGCGTAGCGCAGCAGTCGCCCGTAGACCGACCTGGCCTCTGCCGCGGACGGCAGCGGCGCAGTCATGGGGTGGGTTCGGCCTGGATGGTGGCGATGTCCAGCTGCGCGAATCCCATGCGTCCCAGCACGTCCATTGCCGTGACCACCGCCTG
This sequence comes from Steroidobacteraceae bacterium, assembly GCA_035514045.1. Lineage (GTDB taxonomy): Bacteria > Pseudomonadota > Gammaproteobacteria > Steroidobacterales > Steroidobacteraceae > ZC4RG30. Next base: position 2,445 of record DATKBK010000144.1, read on the forward strand.
GTGGGTGGCATGGGCGTCGGCGCGCAGCACCACGCGCGCATCGCGGCTCTCGCCAGCCACTTCGGCCATGGCACGCCGCAGCGTGTCGCGGCCGGCATTGGCCAGTTCGCGCTCATTGACGCGGTAGCTGCCCTGCTCGGTGACCGTGACCACGATGCGCTCGGCAGGATCTGCACGCGCCGCCTCGACCGCGGTGGGCAGCTGCACCTTCATCCGTCCCTCCTCGACAAAGGTGGATGAGAGCATGAAGAAGATCACCAGCATCAGCACCACGTCGATCAGCGAGATCAGACTGATCTCGGGATCTTCCTTGCGCGCCTGCTTGATCTTCAAGCCCGCTCCCGCTCCGTGCCGCTGGCCATGCGGTCGTTCAGGGCATCGGCAAAGCGCACCACGTCGCGCTCGATCTGCACCACGATCGAGTCGACGCGGCCGCGCAGGTAACGGTAGGCCACAAAGGACGGAATGGCCACCATAAGGCCGAATGCCGTGGTCAGCAGCGCCTCGGAAATGCCGCCGGAGAGCGCGCGCGGATCGCCCAGACCGCCGGAGTAGATGACATTGAAGGCCTTGATGATGCCGGTCACGGTACCCAGCAGGCCGAGCAGCGGGGCCACGCCGGCAATGGTGCCCAGCGTGTTGAGGAACCGGTCCAGTTCATGGGCCACGTGCCGGCCGGAATCCTCCAGCCGCTCCATCATCACCTCGCGGGGACGATGGCGATGCTGCAGTCCCGTGGCCAGGATCTTGCCCAACGGCGAATTCGCGTCGAGTGCCGCAATCACCTTGTCGTTGACCTGCCCCGCCTCGACCAGGCTCCAGATGCGGCGCGTGAGGTCGGCTGGCATCACGCGCCGCTGCTGCAAGGTCCACAGCCGCTCCGCCACGATGGCTGCAGCGATGATCAGACACAGCGAGATGGCCCACATGAAGGGGCCGCCAGCCTGGAACAGTTCCCACATGGGGGCGCATCATAGCCGAAGATGGCTGGGCCGCTGGCGGATGCCGGCGGCATCCAGCACCAGCCGCAGCGTCTGACCTGTTGCGGCGGGCAGACCGGGCGCAGCGCGGTCACCCAGCAGCAGCATCTGGCCGCCAGCGCTCGCCAGCAGTGTGCAGGCCCGACCATCACCGCTGACATCCAGTTCGAATGCGATGCCATCCCAGTTCCAGTGCGTGTTTTGGCAGTGGCTCATTTCCGGCGGCACGTCACGCGCCGGGGGCAACAGCGTCTGCTGAACCGGCAGCTCGGCCACGCCCAGGGCAAGCGCCACCTGCGTATCGCGCGACAGGTTGCCTGGCAGCCACAGGTCCACACCGCCGTAGCCACTGGCACGCAGCATCGGCAACACATGGCGGGAGAAGGCGCGGCCTCGCGCACCGAAGCTCTCCCCCGTGCCCCATAGCAGCAATCGTTCGCGGGTGCGCAGCATGATGGCAGAGGAACGCCCGGCATCGGGTACATCGATCCACAGCTCGCCGGCGCGCGGCCGCTGATCACGCAGCAGGAAGGTCGATGCCAGCAGTGCAAGGCCTGCACCGCGCAGGGCCCGTGGCACCGGCAACAGCGCCGCCAGTGCAGCGGGCGCAGCCAACAGGAACCAGCTCAAAGGCGCCTCGGTCCGCCACAATGCGCCCGGCAGGCCGGCACACCAGGACAGGAAGGGCCACAGGGCCGCTGCCACCGCAGCAGCCAGATCTACCAGCAGGTCGCCACACCAGCCCATCAACCTGCCAGGCAGCAGGTGGCAGGCGGTGGCCAGCAGCACCGGCGGCACCAGAAGCAGGGTGAAGACCGGAATTGCCAGCGCATTGGCCAGCAGCCCCACCGCCGAGAAACTGCCGAAGATCGCCACTGTCACCGGCAGCAGCGCCAGGCTGACCAGCCATTGCACGCGCGCGGCACCGCCCAGCGGTGCGCCTTGCACCAACCGCGCCCCAGCCAGCAGCACGATGGCCGCGACCGCCAGGAACGACAGCCAGAAACCGGCACTCAGGGCAGCCAGTGGATCGAACAGCAGCACCACCGTGATGGCTACGGCCACGCTCCAGGCGGGCCGGCTGCAGCGACCGCATTCCCGCACCAGCAGGAATGCGGTGAGCATCACCACGGTGCGCTGCGCAGGCACCGAAAAGCCGGACAAGAGCGCATACATCAGCGCCAGCAGGATGCCGGTCCAGGTCGCAAACAGCTCGCGCCGCGGCAATCCCGGCAGGCCGGCCAGCAGCGGCCACAGCCGGCGCGCCGCCGCCATGCTCAGCATGGCGAAGAAAGTCACATGCATGCCGGAGATCGCCACCAGATGGGTGATGCCAGTGGCATTGAATACCTGCCATTGACGGCTCGAGACTTCGCCGGTTACACCCACGGCCAGCGCCGCCAGCAGCGCACTGGCCGACGGGTCGGCCACCCGGTCGGCGATGCGGCGCGCCAGCCGCGCACGTACGCCGTCGATGCCGGGCCCG
>DATKBK010000145.1:0-7208 GCA_035514045.1 Steroidobacteraceae bacterium
CCTGACTTCGGCGCCCGCCTCCTGCAGCTTCAGCAGTACAGCCTCCAGGTGCGAAGGGGGGGTATGGCGCGCCAGCACCCGCCCGCCGGTGATGGCGCCTGCCACCAGGAAGGTGCCGGTCTCGATGCGATCCGGCTGCACCTGGTAGTGCGTGCCGTGCAGTCGCGGCACGCCCTGGATCACGATGCGGTCGGTGCCGGCGCCGCGGATCTGTGCGCCCATCGCGATCAGGAAGTTCGCCAGGTCCACCACTTCCGGTTCGCGCGCGGCGTTCTCGAGCACGGTCTCGCCGTCGGCCAGCGCCGCCGCCATCATCAGGTTCTCGGTGCCGGTGACGGTGACGGTGTCGAGCACCAGGTGCGCGCCCTTCAGCCGCGCGGCGCGGGCGCGGATATAGCCATTCTCGATGTGGATCTCGGCGCCCATGGCGGTGAGACCCGCCACGTGAATGTTCACCGGCCGCGCACCGATCGCGCAGCCGCCGGGCAGCGACACATCGGCCTGCCCGAAGCGCGCCAGCAGCGGCCCCAGCACCAGGATTGATGCGCGCATGGTCTTGACCAGTTCGTAGGGCGCGACAAAGTCGCTGATGGGACGCGGATCGACCTCCAGCCCCCGCTGCTCGCCCAGTGTCACCTTGACGCCCATGCGGCCCAGCAGCTGGATCATGGTGGTCACATCCTGCAGATGGGGCACATTACCCACCGACACCGACTCGTCGGCCAGCAGCGTGGCGGCCAGGATGGGCAGCGCGGCGTTCTTGGCGCCGGAAATGCGCACCTCGCCATCCAGCCGGTTGCCGCCGGTGATCTGCAGCAGGTCCATTGTGGCTACGACCGCGCGCCGTGTTCGGTGGGCGTCAGGGTCGACAGCTGCAGGGCATGGATTTCCCCGCCCATGCGCTCGCCTAGCGCGCGATACACCAGCTGATGCCGTTGCAGGGGTCGCTTGCCCTCGAACTGGCCACTGACCACGGTGGCCTCGAAATGCACATTGTCTTCGGAACGCACCTGCACTGCGGCGTCCGGCAGGGCAGCGCGGATCAGTTCCTCGATCTGGGTGGAATTCATGCGTTGCAGGTCCAGGCTGGGCGAGGCGCAAGTGTAAGCTATCGGCCATGCAGGACCTATCCCGCCCGGCCGAGGATCCGCGTGGCGAGCGCGCACTGATCGCCGCCGGCCGGCGCGCGCTTCAGATCGAGGCGCGCGCGCTGGCGGCGCTGCCGGCGCGCGTGGCAGGCGACTTCGCGCGCGCCTGCGCGCTGTGCCTGGCAGCCACGGATGCGCCGGCCACCGGCCGCGTAGTGGTGAGCGGCCTGGGCAAGTCCGGCCACATCGGCCACAAGATCGCTGCCACGTTGGCCAGCACCGGCACCAGCGCCTTCTTCCTGCATGCGGCCGAGGCCAGTCACGGCGATCTGGGAATGGTTGTACGTGGCGATGTGCTGCTGGCCATCTCGCACTCCGGCGACAGCGCCGAACTGCTGGCGCTGCTGCCGCATCTGGCGCGGCTGGCGGTGCCGGTGATTGCGATGACCGGCAATGCTGCTTCGCCGTTGGCGCGCGAGGCGGCAGTGCACCTGGATGTCAGTGTTGCCGAGGAAGCCTGTCCGCTGAATCTGGCACCCACCGCCAGCACCACCGCAGCACTGGCGATGGGCGATGCACTGGCCACCGCGCTGCTCGCGGCGCGGGGCTTCACCACCGAGGACTTCGCGCGCTCGCATCCGGGCGGCGTGCTGGGCCGGCGGCTGCTGCTGCGGGTGGCGGACGTGATGCGCCGCGGCGAGGAGATACCGCGCGTGGCCACCACCGTCCCTCTGGCCAGCGGTCTGGTGGAGATGAGCCGCAAAGGACTGGGGCTCACCGCCGTGACCGACGCCGGTGATCGACTGGTGGGCGTGTTCACCGACGGCGACCTGCGTCGTGTGCTCGACCGGGGCGTGGACCTCAACGGCATCCCCATCGAGTCGGTGATGACGCGCGCCCCCCGCACGGTGCGGCCGGAACAGCTGGCCGCCGAAGCGGTGAACCACATGCAGGAGCATCGCGTCACCGCCCTGCTGGCGGTCGATGATCAGGGCCGGCTGGTGGGGGCGCTGAACATCCATGACCTGCTGCGCGCCGGCGTGGTATGAGTTGTCTCCACTGACATGAAAAGAATCGTCCTCCCCCTGCTGTTGCTGGTCACGATTGCGGTGGCAGTGTGGTTTCGTGCCGGCGATACCGGGCCCGAGACTGCCGAGGCGCCCGGCACCGATGCGGAATTCGACTTCGAGGCGCAGGGCGTGGTGATGCGCCAGATGGGTGCCGACGGCCGGCTGCAATATGAAGTGGTGGCCAACCGGATAGTTCAGCTGCCGGATGGCGGGCCAGTGCGGGCCAGCGGCCTGACCCTGCGCCACGATCCTCCTGGGACTGCCGAGGGCAGTGAAAATCGCTGGGTGGTCACGGCTGCAGAGGCCGAGCTGCCTGCACAGGGCGAAATCCTTACCCTGTCCGGTCAGGTGCGGGCCCAGGGCATCCCCAGGGGGCAGAACACGCCTCTGGAACTGGCCACCGAGGAGATCACCTTCAACCTTTCGAGCCAGGAGCTGTACGCAAAAGGCGATGTCGAGGTCAATCGGGGTCGAAACATCATCCGCGGTCGCGGGCGCGAATTGCGGGCCAACGCCACCACCGGCGAGCTCAAGGTAAGATATATCCTTGATGCCACGCTCCCCCTTTGAACCTTCGGCCTGGCGTGCCTCGCGCCGCGCAGGCCGCACCGCCCTGCTGACGCTTGCTGCGATGGCATGCAGCGTAATGCCGGCCACCCTGGCCGCCGGCCTGACCGGCGACCTGGAAATCAGCGGTGAGAATCTTGAGATCTCATCCGACGGGCGCGCGACCCTTGAGAACGCGGTACTGACCCATCGGGAAAGCGATGCGCGTGCCACCGCCAGTCGCGCCACGAAGACGGACAAGCCGGGCGGCGTCTCTGATCTGGATCTGTCCGGCACGGTGCGTATCGAGGTGCGCGGTGCGGTACTCGATGCGACGTCAGCCGTGATGGTGTTCCGCAACCAGGAGCTCATTTCGGTGCAAGTCCGGGGATCGCAGGCGCAGTTTTCGCACCAGCCGGAGGGCTCCTCGCGCCGCATCGAGGGTCGCGCCGATGCCATCGATTACGATGCGGCCAGCGGCAAGGTGCAATTCAGCGGCAATACCTTCTATGCGTTCACCGACGGTTCCGCATCGGGCAGCGTCGATGTAGCCACCTACGACATCAACGAAGGCTCGGTGGCCGGGGACCGCGGCAGCGGCGTGCTCCAGCTCAACAGGGCGCGCGAACGCGTCCCGCCCCCCCGTACGCCCGATCGGGAAAGCGCGCAATGAATGCAGTGACCGAACCCTCCGAGGTAACTGCGAACGCCGCCCCCTCGCGCTCCCTGCTGCGCGCCAGCAACCTGCGCAAGGCCTACCGCGGCCGCGTGGTGGTCGAGGATCTCTCCCTGCACGTGGAATCCGGCGAGATCGTGGGCCTGCTGGGTCCCAACGGTGCCGGCAAGACCACGTCCTTCTACATGATCGTTGGCCTGGTCAGTGCCGATGCCGGCACCATCCACCTCGATGGCACCGACCTGACGCACCTGGCCATGCATCGCCGCGCGCGGCTGGGCCTGGGCTACCTACCCCAGGAGGCCTCGGTGTTCCGCCGCCTTTCGGTGGAACACAACATCCTGGCCATCCTCGAGACGCGCCGCGACCTCGACAAGGCCGGCCGCAATGCCGAACTGGAACACATCCTCGGTGAACTGCACATCGGCCATGTGCGCAAGAGCCTGGGGATTTCACTCTCGGGCGGGGAACGGCGACGGGTGGAGATCGCGCGCGCGCTGGCGGCAGATCCGCGCTTCATCCTGCTGGACGAGCCCTTTGCGGGCGTCGATCCGATCTCGGTAATGGACATCCAGAAGATCATCTCCGAGCTGTCCGCGCGCGGCATCGGCGTGCTGATCACCGACCACAACGTGCGCGAAACGCTGGGCGTGTGCAACCGCGCCATCATCGTTGACCGCGGCACGGTGATTGCGTCGGGAAATGCCGAACAGGTCCTTGCTGACGAGCGGGTGCGCGCGGTGTACTTGGGCCATAACTTCCGTATGTAGTGACGATGTTAAAAGCCTCCCTGCAGCTTCGCCTGGGCCAGCAGCTGACGATGACCCCGCAGCTGCAGCAGGCGATCAGGCTGTTGCAGCTGCCCGCGCTTGAACTCCAGGCGCATATTCGCGAGCTGCTCGAAACCAACGTGATGCTCGAGGCCGAGGACGACACCGAGTCCACGGCCAGCTTCGAATCCCTCGGCGCCGGCCCCAATGACGGCGAGTCGCCCGTGGGCGGCGAAGCTGACGAGGCGCAGGCCGACCAGGCACACGGCGACGCCGACCCGGCGGTCGAGATCATCGAGGACAGCTGGCAGGAGGCCTCGGCCGCTCCTGGCGAGGCGCCGTGGCAGGGCGACGACGACGAACGCCAGCAGGAGTACACCGACGATCGCGGCGAGTCGCTGCATGAGCACCTGCAGTGGCAGCTGGAGATGGCGCCGCTGGATGGGCGGCAGCGCGCCATCGGCAGGGCCGTGGTCGATGCCATCAGCGATGACGGCTACCTGATCGAATCCTTCGAGACCATCGCCGCCACGCTGCGACCCGAGCTTGAGGCCACCGAAGAGGAGATCGGCACGTTGCTGCAGGTGGTGCAGGGCTTCGACCCACTGGGCGTGGGCTCGCGCAACGTGGGCGAGTGCGTGGGCCTGCAGTTGCAGGCGCTGGATCCGGCCACCCCGGGCCTGGCCACCGCGTTGACCATCGCCGCCTCGCACCTCGATCTGGTCGCCACGCGCGAAATGGGCCTGCTGCGGCGGGCGCTGAAGGTCTCTGACGAGGAGCTGGAGCTGGCGCTGGCGCTGGTGCGTGGTTGCCACCCCCGTCCCGGGGCCCAGATCAGCCCTGCAGCCGCCGAATACGTGGTTCCGGATGTATTCGTGCGCCGAACGGTCAACGGCTGGACGGTGGAGATGAATTCGGCCACCCTGCCTAGGGTGCGCATCAACGAGAGCTACGCCAGCCTGATCGGGCGCGCGGCGAGCCACGCGACGATGCGCACGCAGTTGCAGGAGGCGCGCTGGTTGCTCAAGAGCCTGGAAATCCGCCATGACACACTGCTGAAGGTGGCGCGCTCCATTGTCGAGCGCCAGCATGCCTTCCTCGAGCAGGGCGAAGAACACATGCGGCCGATGATCCTGCGCGACATCGCCGCCGCCATCGAGATGCACGAGAGCACGGTGTCGCGCGTGACCTCGGGCAAGTACATGCACACGCCGCGCGGCGTGTTCGAACTGCGCTATTTCTTTTCCAGTCAGGTGGAGGGTGCTGACGGCTCCGGCACGTCTTCCACTGCCATCCGCGCCAAGATCCGCAAGCTGATCCGCGAGGAGGCGCCCGAGGCGCCGCTCTCCGACAGCCGGATCGCCGAGATTCTGTCGAAGGAAGGCATTCCGGTTGCCCGTCGCACGGTCGCCAAATACCGTGAATCGATGAGCATCGCCCCTTCCAACGAGCGCAAGCGAACCCAGGCGTAATTGCCCTGCCATGCAAGAGGAGATCATCATGCAACTGAATCTCACCGGTCATCACGTCGAGGTCACCGATGCCATGCGGGCCTATGCCGAAAAGCGCCTCGAACGCATCAGGCGCCACTTCGAACGGGTGATCGACGTACACATGGTGATGTCGGTCGAGAAGAACACGCACAAGGCCGAGGCCACCCTGCATGTCAGCGGCAGCGACATCCATGCCGACGCCATCGACACCAACATGTACCGTGCCATCGACGCGCTGGCCGACAAGCTCGACCGCAGCGTGCTGAAGTACAAGGAAAAACAGCGTGACCATCACGCCACCGAAGGAAGGGCGGCGCGGCACTGACGCCTGCGCCCCCCGAAAGCCCCCCGGCAACCGCCCATGCGCCTGATCCTGGTCAGCGGCCTGTCCGGCGCGGGCAAGAGCGTGGCGCTGCACATGCTCGAGGACCTGGACTGGTACTGCGTGGACAACCTCCCCGCGGCACTGCTCACGGGTTTCGTTTCGCATACGTTGCGCAGTGGGGACGCACGCTACGAGCGGGTCGCGATCGGGCTCGATGCCCGCAACACGCCCGAGGAGATCGCCACGGTGCCCGCGCTGCTGACCGAACTGCGCAATGCGGGCCTGGCCTGCGAACTGCTGTTCGTCACTGCCTCGGACGAGGCGCTGCTGCGCCGCTACGCCGAGACCCGGCGCAAGCACCCGCTCAGTCGCGGTGGCGAGGGCCTGCGCGAAGCCATTGCCAGCGAGCGCGAACTGCTCGATCCGGTGGTGCAGGTGGCCAGCGTGGTGATCGACAGCTCCAGCACCGGCGTGCACGAGCTGCGCGAGATCGTGCGCAGTCGCGTCGAGCGGCGCAGCCAGGCGCGGCTGTCGCTGCTGTTCCAGTCGTTCGGATTCAAGTACGGCATACCGGGTGATGCCGACTATGTCTTCGATGCACGTTCGCTGCCCAATCCTTACTGGGAGCCCACTCTGCGACCACTCACCGGGTGCGATCCTGAAGTGGCCCATTATCTTGCGGCCCAGCCGGCGGTGACGCGTCTGCGCGAGGACATCGCGCGCTTCATCGAGGCACGCGTCCCGGAGTTCATCGCCACCAATCGCAACTATCTCACCGCCGCAGTGGGCTGCACGGGCGGCCAGCACCGCTCGGTCTATCTGGTCGAATCCCTCGCCGCCGAGTTCGCGCAGCGGCACGCCGATGTATCCGTGCGCCACACGCGCCTGCCCGGTGCCGGCGGCACCCGGTCGGAAACCGCCAGCCAAACCACCGGCTGATGTCGCTGCTGGCGCGCTACGAGCGGGCGCTGCGCGAGGAAGCGCGCGTCCAGGATCCGGCGCAGCGCATCGTGGCCCAGCGGCTGGATGCACTGGACCGCTGCCTCGATGCCACGCCCGCCGCACCGCGCTGGCGCCGCGGCCTTCTGGCGCTGCTGGGCCGGCAAAATTACCCGCTGACCTGCCGCGGAATCTATCTGTGGGGCGGCGTCGGTCGCGGCAAGACCTGGCTGATGGACCTGTTCGTCGCAGGTCGCGGCGCGCGCGACTGCCGGCGACTGCATTTCCAGCATTTCATGCG
>DATKBK010000146.1:0-3524 GCA_035514045.1 Steroidobacteraceae bacterium
ATTCCTGATTCTGATATATGCTGAATATATATCAGTGGCCTCCGCCCTTCCACTACCTGGACGGCCCGCGCCCTCGCTACCGGGCGGCCGGCCCCATCGACTGCTTCATCTGCATGTTCAGGTTGATGTTCTGGGTCTGCCCCTGAGCCGAGAAGGACATGATGATCTGGGTGTTGACGTCCATGGCCGCGGTGGGCACCAGCCCACCCAGATCCATGGTCGTGGTGCCGCCACCCTCCACCTTCATTGCCTCGAGTTTCGCTTCGGGGGGCAAGGCGCTGCCCAGATCGATCGACGAATCGACGATCTTCACCTCGAGGGTGACGCTGGTGGCGGTGCGCGCACGCAGGGTGTATTCGGCCGTCTGCGAGATATTGGCGCCGCCGGTGGCGGTCTTCTGCACCACACGCCAGCGCGCGCCGATGCCCACCGCCTCGGCGGGAAACGGCGCTGCCAGCTGCTGCATGGCCTGGTTCAGGCTGCCGAGCGCCTCGCGAGCGCCCTCATTTCCCGCGGGCACATTCATGTCGCCTTCGCTGATCTGGCCGCGGGTGTCCATGCGATACCAACCGGCCACGTCCTTCACGTTGGCCAGCGACTGGTTGAGTGGCCCGGTCAGAGCCAGATCACCGGTGGCCTGGGCTGATAGCAGTGCGAACTCCAGTCGCGCCGAACCATCTGCGGCGACTTCGGCCACCCGCATGGCCATGGTCATGCGCAGCGGCGGGATGGAAGTCATGGGAATCTGCATAGCGCCCAGATTCATTGCCATCTGCGTGTACATGTCCATGACGGCGTTCTGGCTGGGGCCGGCCACGAAGCGGTAGCGGATGGGTTGCTGGGGTGCAGCGCCGGCGTCAATGAGTTCGACGCTGGTCTGCGCATTGGCGTCGGCGCAGAGCAGCGCCAGTGCGGCGGCAGCTGCAGGCAGCAGGCTACGGAACATCAGGACTCTCCGGCGGGATTGCGATGGCCGGAGCATAGCACCCGCGCATCGCAGGGCTTCTAACGAGCGTCCAGTTCCCGCTTGGCCCAGGGAATGAAATGCTTCCAGTTCGGGCCGCTTGTATGTCCGCCGTCATGCTGGCGCCAGGCCAGCCTGCCATCGAGCAGGCTCTCGTTCACCGCCGGCTTCACTTCCTTCGTGTAGTCATCCGGGCGGCCCAGATCCTTCATGCCCAGCAGCCGGAACACAGGTTGCGCGGCCACGGTGGCCATGAAGCTGCCTTGCTGGTCGAGCCACAGCGCATCGCCGAGTTCCGGCACGCCGTAGCTGACGAAGGTGGCTCGCGGGGCGCACAGCGCGATCAGCTGGTGCGCATCGACGGGGATGTCGCCGGCATCGCGACGGCCGAAGCTGGCCTCCTCGGCGCCGTACTTGAGGAAGTTGCCGGCCATCCAGTGGTACTCCCCGGAGGCGGTGAGGTTTTCGACCGCCTCGCCGAAATTGCGTCGGTGCAGCTTCGCGCCACCCTCGCCCGAGGAGGCCACCAGTGCCACCGCGAAACGCTCGTCGAAAGCCATGGTGACCAGCGCCGCCTTGCCGTAGCGCGACACGCCCTCGATGCCGACGCGCCTGGCGTCGACGCTGCGGTCGGTCTCGAAGTAATCGAGTGCGCGGCTGGCGCCCCAGCCCCAGGCGCGCAGCGAACCCCAGTCGTCGGGCTTGCGCGGCTGGCCCTTGTTGGTCAGACCGATGACGCCGCGCGTGAGGCCGGCGCCGTTGTCGGCCTGCACGCTGCCGGGATCAAGATAGGCGTAGCCCCAGCCGGCGGCAATCAGCTGCTCGGTGGCGGGTGGCTCGCGCGGTGGCTGCGGCGCAGCGGGAGCGGCGGGCGGGTCTCCTGCGCGAGCGCCGCCCGGGCCACCGGGACCACCCCGCCGTGCTGGCGCGGGATCGCTTGGCAGGCGGCCGCGGCCGAACATGATCATCACTGGCACCGGCCCCCTGGCATCGGCCGGCGTGACCAGCAGCAGGTCGATGTTGACCTCGATGGCCGGGTGGGCAGAGTTATCCACGCGGCCGACAACACGCCGCGCATTGACCTTCTGTCCGGCCAGATCGAAGGTCTCGGACCCGGTGATCGACCAGTTCACTTTCGGCACGTTCGCCGGTATGCGGCCGACCACCTCGCGCTCGAATAGCTCGACCAGCTCGGGCCGGCGCTGCTCGCGCCACTGGCGCGCCGTGGTCACCGGTTGGCCGTTCTCCATGCGCAGCAGCTCGGGCAGCTTCGGGAACGGGTTGGCGAGCGCCTCGTCGTAGTTGGCGGCATTGGGCTGGTCGGCATTGGCGTTGCGACCGGGCCGCAGGCGGGTGATGCCCAGCTGCTGCAGCATGTGCTGGTGATCCTGCTGGGTGGTCCAGCCGGAGGCGGTTGCGCCCGTCGCTGCTGCCGGCGCACTCGGCTGCGCGGCAATGGCCGCCAGTGCGCCACCCAGGAGGATGGCCGCGCAGGCTGCGCCGTTCTTCCATGCACGATGCAACATGTCATTCCCCCGTCGGCCTGGGTGCTTGTCCCCGGTCGGTCGTTCAGCCGCGTGCGCGTTGCAGCGCGGCCGCCAGATCATGCCGCAGATCATCCACCGCTTCGATGCCGATGGACAAGCGCAACAGACCGTCGACCAGGCCGGCGGCGGCACGCGCCTCCGGGGCCATGGCCGCATGGGTCATGGAACCCGGGTGCGCGATCAGGCTCTCAACGCCGCCCAGCGACTCGGCCAGCGAGAAGTACGCAAGGCCGTCGACGAAGCGCCGCACCGCGGCCTCGCCGCCATCGATCTCGATGGTGACGATGGCGCCGTAGCCGTGTTGCTGGCGCTTTGCGATGTCGTGACCTACATGGTCCGGCAGCCCCGGGTAGTACACCTTGCGGATGCCAGGCTGTGCGGCCAGCCAGACAGCCAGCTCGCCAGCGTTGCGCCCGTGTACGGCGAGCCGCGCCTCAAGTGTGCGCAGGCCACGCAGCGTGAGGAAGCTGTCGAAGGCGCCGGCCGTCAGGCCCAGCGCATTGGCCCACCAGGCCAGCTGCTCGTGCAGCGCCTGCGACTTCGCAATGACCGCCCCGCCCACCACGTCGCTGTGGCCATTGATGTACTTGGTGGTTGAATGCACGACGATGTCGGCGCCCAGCTCCAGCGGTCGCTGCCAGGCTGGCGAAAGGAAGGTGTTGTCCACCACCACCAGCGTGCCCTTGCCCTGCACGCGCTGCACCAGCGCGCTGATGTCGCTGATGCGCAGCAGCGGGTTGCTGGGGGTTTCGATCCACAGCAGATCGGTCTTCTTTGCCAGTGCCGCAGCGAGTTCGCCCTCGTCGGCGAAGCGCACGAAATCCACCTGCAGCTCGCCGCGTTTCTGCCAGGCGGTGAACAGGCGGAAGGTGCCGCCGTAGCAGTCGTGCGGGGCGACGATGCGCGCGCCCTGCGGCAACAGGTGTCCCACCAGCGTGATCGCGCTCATGCCGGTGCCGGTGATGACGCCGCCGGCGCCGCCTTCAAGATCGGCCAGCGCGGCGCCCAGCAGG
>DATKBK010000147.1:0-5378 GCA_035514045.1 Steroidobacteraceae bacterium
GCTGATGGTGGTCCAGGATGCGCGTTACCGCACGCTGCTGCGCCATCACATCAGCTGCGAGTGGCCAGAAGCCCAAATCGACCACCGTTCGGCGCGGGCCAACGAGCCCGTGCCGCCGGAATTCCTGGCGCAGGGCTACGACGTGGTGATCCTCGACGAGGATTGGCTGGCCGGCGAGGGCCTGGCCTGGCTGCGCGACCTGGCGGCGCGGCGCGGCTTTGCACCCATCGTATTCCTGGTGGCCAGCGCCGATTCGCCGGCGGCGCGCGAGGCACGGCTGTGCGGCGCCTTCAGCGTTATCGCCAGGCACCGCGTCGTGCACGACACGCTGATCGGCGTGCTCGAAGAGGCGGCCCGCATGCAGCGGCGTGCCCAGTCCGACTGGCGCGTGTCGCCGGCCGCCGAGGCCTCGCGCCGCTTCGGGCCGGTGCGCATCCCCGGCTACCGCTGCGTGCGCCGTCTCGCCGGCGGCTCCTCCTCGCAGCTGTACCTGGCCGAGAGCGAGAAGGCCGGTTCGCTGATCGTCATCAAGGTCACGCCGTCGATGCGCGACTCGGAAGGGGTGGATCGGGCCTTCGAGCGCTTCCTGCAGGAATACGAGATCGCGCACCGGCTGCATCACTCCAGCATCGTGCACTGCCATGAGCTGGGAGTGGCCGACGATCACGCCTATCTTGCGATGGACTACTACCCCGACGGCGACCTGCGCAAGCGCATCCGCAGCGGCATCACGCCTACCGATGCGCTGGAGCTGGCGGGGCAGGTGGCCGGCGCGCTGGTGGCGCTGCACGAAGCCGGTGCCCTGCACCGCGACCTGAAGCCTGGCAATGTGCTGATGCGAGGCACGCATCGGGTGGTGCTCACCGACTTCGGCCTCGCCAAGCATGCCGCGCTCGCGGCCGAGATTACCGATCCGGGCGTGATCTTCGGCACCCCGCATTACATGAGCCCGGAGCAGGGCCATGGCGAGGCGGTGGACGAGCGCAGCGATCTGTACAGCCTCGGCGTGATCCTGTACGAGATGCTGGCCGGGGATAAGCCCTACACCGACAACAATCCGATGGCGATCATCTACAAGCATCGCCACCAGCCGATCCCGCGCCTGCCGCCGCCGGTGGCGCAGTGGCAGGACCTGGTCGATACGCTGCTGGCCAAGCGCCCCGAAGACCGTTTCAACACCGCTGCGCAGGTCGAGGCCACGCTGCGCGAGGCCGCCGCCCAGGCGCGCGCAGCAGCGGCCTGATGCTGCAGGCCGCCACGCCGCGCAGCTGGGCCGAGCATGCCGCCCGCGAGTGGCGCACGCTGCTGGTCGATCATGCCAACTGCGAGAAGAAGGCCGCGTCCACCGCACTGGCCTTGATGTTCGCCTATCCGGAAGACCGCCCGCTGTCGCTGGCGATGGCGCGGCTGGCGCGCGAGGAGCTGCGCCACTTCGAGCAGGTGCAGAAGCTCATGCAGCAGCTGGGCGTGCCCATGAGGCGGCTGGCGCCGGGGCGCTATGCGGGCGCGCTCCGCTCGCAGCTCACCACCAGCGAGCCGCAGCGCAAGCGTGATCTGCTGCTGGCCGGCGCGTTGATCGAGGCCCGCTCCGCAGAGCGATTCGAGACCCTGGCGCCGCTGCTGCCTGAACCGCTGGCACAGTTCTATGCGGGCCTGGCCGAGTCCGAGCGGCGGCATGTGGGCCTCTATCTTGGGCTCGCGGAGGCCGCCGCCACCACCGGCACCGAACGCGAGGCGGTGCAGGCGCGCCTCACGGAACTTGCCGCCTTTGAAGCGCGGCTGGTGCAGGATCCTGATCCCGAGTTCCGTTTCCATTCCGGAGCACCCGCGACCCATGTCCATCCAGGTTCGGCCGGCTGATCTTGCTGATGCGCGCGACGCCGCCGCCGTGGTGGCGCTGCTGGATGCCTACGCTACCGATCCGCGCGGCGGCGGCGAACCGCTGCCGGAAGAAGTTCGGGCGCGCCTGATTCCGGGACTGTGTGCGCATCCCACCACCCGCGTATGGCTGGCCTTCGAAGACCTGCGGCCGGTCGGCGTATGCGTGGGGTTCCTCGGATTCTCCACCTTCCGGGGTCTGCCGCTGCTCAACATCCACGATCTGGCAGTGCTGGCCGATCAACGCGGTCGGGGGGTCGGACTTGCGCTGCTGGCCGCTGCGCAGGCCGCAGCACAGGCCGCAGGCTGCTGCAAGCTGACGCTGGAGGTACAGGAAGACAACGCGCCGGCGCGGCGCCTGTATGCGCGCTTCGGCTTTCGCGACGTTACTTACGGCAATTCCGGACCGACGCGCTTCCTGGGCAAAGGCCTGACCGATTAGCCATGCGCCGGAGCGGACGGCCGCGCCGCCAGTCCCCTGGAGTCGAGGCGGCCATCGGCATGCAGCGTCAGCACGCTGCCCTGCACATACCAGTCACCCAGCACGATGCGGGTGCGCTCGCGCCCATCCACTTCGAGGCGGTGCACGCCCGGGCGATGGGTGTGGCCATGAATCAGGATATCGGCGTTGGTGGCGCGCAGCAGTTGCGTCACCGCATCGGGCGCCACATCCAGGCTGGCCACCGGCAGGCGCCGGGTATGGGCGTAACTGCGGCGTCTGGCGCAGGCCGCCAGCCCGCGCCGTGCCGCCAGCGGCAGCGCAAGCCAGGGGCGCTGGAAGGCACGGCTGCGCACCATGCGGCGGAAGCGCTGGTAGCTGGTATCAGCCGTGCACAGCGCATCGCCATGCGAGATCACGATGCGCTTGCCGCCCACATCGAGCTGTTCCGGATCGGCGGCCAGCACGCAGCCGGTGCGTGCCGCGAAGCCCGCACCGAGCAGGAAGTCGCGGTTGCCATGCTGCACCCGGCACGGCACGCCGCGGCCAGTGAGCGCGCGCAGCCCGTCGCAGACCAACGCCCGCGACGGCTCGTCATCGTCATCGCCGATCCAGCTCTCGAACAGGTCGCCGAGGATGTACAGTCCGTCACATTGCGCGGCATCGGTATCGAGGAAGTGCAGGAACTGCGCGATCGCCGCCGGCGCCGTGGCATCCAGATGCAGATCGGAAACGAACAGGTATCGGCCATGCGGCATGCATCGAATATAGTGTAGGGATGGTCGAAAGTCCCCTCGTCACGCGCTTCGCTCCCAGCCCCACTGGCGAGCTGCATCTGGGTAATGTGCGCACGGCGCTGTTCAATGCGCTGCTGGCCTGGCGCAGCGGCGGACGTTTCCTGCTGCGCATCGAGGATACCGATGCGACACGCAGCAGGCCCGAGTTCACGGCCGCGCTCAAGGAAGATCTGGCCTGGCTCGGTCTCGAGTGGTACGGCGAGGCGCTGCACCAGTCGCTGCGCGCGGCGGTCTACAATGCCGAGCTGCTTAAACTGGGTGAGCGCGGGCTGGTTTATCCCTGCTTCTGCTCGCCCGGCGACCTGGCGCTATCCCGGTCCGCGCAGCTGGCGGCGGGCAAGCCACCCCGCTATTCGGGCAAGTGCCGGCGGCTGGCAACGTCCGAAGCGGGCGCGCGCATCGAGGCCGGCGAGCCTGCGAGCCTGCGTTTTGCAGTGCCGGAGCAGGGCACAGTCGCCTTCGACGACCTGGTGCACGGCCCCAGGACCTTCGACCATGCCGAGATCGGCGACTTCGTGTTGCGGCGGTCCGACGGCACCACGGCGTTCTTCTTTTCGAATGCGGTCGACGATGCGCTGTCGGGCATCACGGCGCTGCTGCGCGGTGATGATCACCTGGGCAACACGCCGCGCCAGCTGCTTGTCCTGGCTGCGCTTGGTTTGCCTGCGCCACGTTACGGCCACCTCGCCCTGCTCACCGGCAGCGACGGGGCGCCGCTGTCCAAGCGCAGTGGCGCCGCTTCGCTGCGCGAGCTGCGGGCGCAGGGCTTGTTGCCGCAGGCTATCCTCAATCACCTGTTCCGCCTCGGCCATTTCACTGCCCGCCATGAACTGCTCACGCTGGCGGAAATGATCGTCGCCTTCGATACCACGCACCTGCAACGCTCACCCGCGCATTTCGATACTGCCCAGTTGCTGGGGTGGCAGCAGGAGTCCGTGCATCGCCTGGGCGTGGCCGACGCTGCGGACTGGCTGGGCACACGCCTGCCTGACTCGGTGCAGGATCCGCCGCGTGCGGCGTTCATTGCGGCGGTGCTGCCCAACCTCGTGCATCCCGATGACGTGCTGCCCTGGGTCGACGTGGTGTTCGGCGGCGCGCCCGAACCCGAAGCCGACGCGGCCAACATCATCGCCCTGGCCGACCGCAGGCTGTTCCAGGCCGCTGCTGACGCTGCCGACAGCAATGACTTCGTGGCGCTGGTGGCTGCCGCGAAAGCCGCGACTGGTCTGAAGGGTCCGTCGCTGTACAAGCCCCTGCGCGCCGCGCTCACCGGGCGCTTGTCCGGCCCCGAGCTTGGACCGTTGCTCAAGGCGATGCCGCCGGGCAGCGCGCGTGCGCGGCTGGCCCGCTACGCCTGAGCCAAACCCTCTAGAATCCGCACGATGCTGCGCATCCACAACTCCCGCACCGGGAAGGCCGAAACCTTTACCCCGCTAGATCCCGCCCGCGTCCGCCTGTACGTGTGCGGCATCACCGTCTACGACTACTGCCACATCGGCCACATGCGCATGCTGGTGGCCTTCGACGTGGTGCAGCGCTGGCTGCGGCACAGCGGCCACGCGCTCACCTATGTGCGCAACATCACCGACATCGACGACAAGATCATCCGCCGCGCTGCCGAGCGTGGCGAGAGCATCGAGCAGCTCACCGCGCACTTCATCCAGGCCATGGACGAAGACGCTGCGGCGCTTGGCGTGGCCAAACCCGACCAGGAGCCGCGCGCCACGCAGTTCGTGCCGCAGATCGTGGCCCTGATCAAGAAGCTCATTGCCGGTGGTCATGCCTACGTGGCGGCCAATGGCGATGTGATGTACGCGGTGGCCAGTTTCGAGGGCTACGGTCAGCTGTCCGGCAAGCGCCTGGAGGACCTGCGCGCTGGCGCGCGGGTCGAGGTCAACGAGGCCAAGCGCGATCCGCTGGATTTCGTGCTGTGGAAGCACTCCAAACCAGGCGAACCGGCCTGGCCGTCGCCATGGAGCGAGGGACGTCCCGGCTGGCACATCGAATGCTCTGCCATGTCGATGGCGCTGCTGGGCGAGCACTTCGACCTGCATGGCGGCGGCATGGACCTGAAATTCCCGCATCACGAGAACGAGATTGCCCAAAGCTGCGGCGCCACCGGCGCGCCGTTCGTGAACTGCTGGATGCACAACGGCTTCGTCAATGTGGACAGCGAGAAGATGTCCAAGTCGCTGGGCAACTTCTTCACCATCGCCGACGTGTTGCAGCGCTACGACGGCGAGACCGTGCGCTTTTTCATGCTG
>DATKBK010000148.1:0-3224 GCA_035514045.1 Steroidobacteraceae bacterium
CCAGTCCCTCGATCGAGGCCACGTTCACCCCGGTGCCGGCATTGGCCAGCTTGTGGATGGCCGACAGGTACCACAGTCCGGTGCCCTCCAGGGTGCGCATCACCCGCTCGATCTCGGCGACGAAGGCCGCCGCGCCGGTGGAATCAAAGCGCAGGAGGCCGATCGACTCGCCGTTGACCTCGCTCCCGGCCAGCTTCTTGCCGATGGCCATGAGCCGGTCGCCTGCCGCTATCACCTTCATGTCGTCTTCGTCATAGTCCGCCTTGCGGTCGATGGTGACGGTGATGGCGGCGGGCGGGGCGCTCAGGAGGCGGGCGACGATGGCGGGGGAGATCAGCGTATCGCCGTTCAGCACCAGCACCGGGCCGCTGAATTCCTGACGCACCATCCAGCAGCTTGCGAGGTTGTCCGCGACCTTGTAGAAGGGGTTGAAAAGGGGGCGAACCCGCATTCCAGGGGGGGTGAGGGCGGGCAGGACCTGCTCTACAAGTCCGGTACGAAAGCCGGTGACCACCACTGCTTCGGGGATCCCGGCCTGCGCCAGGGCCAGCAGCTGCCAGCCGAGCATGGGCCGGCCGGCCAGATCGAGCAGGCATTTGGGCAGGTCCGCGGTGTGTGGAAGCAGGCGGCTGCCCTGCCCGGCGGCGAGGATAATGGCCCGTTGTGGTTTTTGTGCGACGCTCACAGGTGTACTTGTTAAGTGATTTTGGGGGAGTGTACACAGGCCGAGATGCGCTTGCCTGAACCCTTTCGACAGCCCGGGAAACCCTTAACCCGCGTTTCTTGGGGTCAGGAACGGGTATGATGCGTCAAGTTGCGTATTGCCCCGGAATCGGGCAGTGCATCACATTCATCTTGCGAAAGAATTGCGTTGGCGCTTCCGCCACACTAAATTTGCACGACAGTTGGAGCGAGGAAGCCGCTCAAAGGCGTCGAAGAATTGGACGGTAACGTGGTTTTACAGAATGTGCCGACATCCACCGCCAGTGGGGTCGAGCTCCGCCCTGCGGAGTTCACCACGCTGACGGAGGCGCTTGACTACGCCGCGCGCGGCCTGTCCGGCTTCAATTACTACAATGGCCGCGGTGAGCTGACCACGGTCCTGTCCTACAGTGAACTGCGCGAGCGCGCGCTTGCGCTCGCGCGTCGGCTGCAGGGCCTGGGTCGTGGCTCACGCGTGGCGCTGGTTGCGCACACCCATCCTGATTTCGTCGTGATGTTCTACGCCTGCCAGTACGCGGCGCTGGTGCCCGTGCCGTTGCCGGCGGCCATCCATCTGGGCGGCCACGAGGCCTATGTGCGCCACCTGCGTCAGATGGTGCTCGACTGCCGCGCCGCTGCTGCATTCGCGCCGGACGAGTTCACCAACCTGCTGCGCGAAGCCGTAGACGGCCTGCCGGTGCAAGTGGCTGGCACGCTGGAGGATTTTACCCAGCTGCCCGATCTGGGCGCGCTGCCCGCTCCGCCCACGTCCAGTGAGCTGGCGTACCTGCAATACACCTCTGGCAGCACGCGCTTTCCGCGCGGCACGATGATCACGCAAGCCTCGGTGATGCATAACCTCGAGGCCATCTTCAACCACGGCTTCCCGCTGACGCAGGAAGACCGCTTCTGCTCGTGGCTGCCGTACTACCACGACATGGGCCTGGTGGGCATTGTGCTGGGCTGCATGGCCACGCAGCGTTCCTGCGACTTCCTCGGCTCGCGCGAGTTCGCGATGCGCCCGCGCCTGTGGCTGAAATTGATGTCGCAGAACCGCGCGACCATCTCGTTCAGTCCGCCGTTTGGCTATGCGCTGGCCGCGCGCCGGGTGACCCAGAAGGACACCGAGTCGCTCGATCTGTCTGCGTGGCGTGTTGCCGGCGTGGGCGCCGAGATGATCCATGAGGAGTGGCTCGATGCCTTCGCCCGCGCGCTTCAGCCTGCCGGCTTCAGCGGCAAGGCCTTCCTGCCCTGCTACGGCATGGCCGAGTGCGCGCTGGCGGTGAGCTTCTCGCCGGTGGGCGAGGGCATGCACATCGACTACGTGGATGGCGACTGGCTGTCCGACACCGGCGAGGCGCGGGCATTCAAGCGCGGGGCACCGTCGCGCCGCAAGGGTTTCGTGATGTGCGGTGAGCCCCTGCCCGGTTTCGAGGTCGACATCCGCGACGAGCAGGGCCGCGTGCTGCCCGAGCGGCGCGTGGGCCGCGTGTTCCTGCGCAGCCCGAGTGTCATGCAGGGCTACTACAATCTGCCGGAGATCAGCGCCGAGGTGCTCTCGGCCGAGGGCTGGCTCAACACCGGCGACCTGGGCTATCGCGTCGATGGCGCGCTTTATCTCACCGGTCGCGCCAAGGACCTGCTGATCATCAACGGCCGCAACATCTGGCCGCAGGACTTGGAAAACCTCGCCGAGCAGCAGCCCGAGGTGCGCCCCACCGACGCTTCGGCGTTCTCGGTGCCGGGCACCGACGGCACCGAAGTCGCAGTGCTGGTCGTGCAATGCCGTGAGACCGACCCGACCAGCCAGGCCGAGCTGGCCGATCGCCTGCATGAGGCGATCTCGATCGAATTCGGCATCCGCTGCATGATCGAGCTGGTGCCGCCGCACACGCTGCCGCGCACCTCATCCGGCAAGCTCTCGCGCAGCGTCACGCGCAAGGAATTCCTCGAGCGTCACAGCGAGGAGAGCCTGCGCGAGGCGGTGCACATCCGCTATCTGGTCAGCGACGGCGGCCGGCGGCGCGTTGCCGCCTGACGGGCCGCGCGCTGCAGGCATGAGTTCCCCTGACCGCGTCGAGCAGGTCGTGCGCGAGGCGTTGAAGATCGCCTGCCCCGACATCGGCGCGGTCGAAGGCGGCACGCACCTGGCCGGCGAGCTGGGCCTTGATTCGGCGCAGGTGATGGACATGATCATGGAGATCGAGGACCGCCTGGATATCTCCATTCCTGTTGCCATGATTGCCGAGGCCCGCACCTTCGGGCAGCTCTGTGACAGCGTGCGCCGGGTAGTGGGCAGCCCATGAGCCTGTTCGACAAATTTGCGCCGCTGGCCGAGCTGCGCGCGCAGCTGGCAGCGTCCGGCAGTGTGCCTTCGGTGGCAACACCGATGGACGCCGTGCAATCAGCCACCGAGGCCGTCATCGACGGCAAGCGCGTGCTGCTGGCCGGCACCAACAACTACCTTGGCCTCACCTTCGCGCCCGAGACGCGCCAGGCGGCCATCGAGGCCATCCAGACGC
>DATKBK010000149.1:0-7083 GCA_035514045.1 Steroidobacteraceae bacterium
CAGCGGCGCCATGTATGCCTTCATCGAAGTGCGGCCCGACGTGCTGCCGGACTTCAGCGACCAGCAGTTCGCCCTCGAGCTGCTCGAAGAGAAACATGTGCTGGTCACCCCTGGCAGCGCCTTCAATGTTCCCTACCGCAATCATTTCCGCACCACCATCCTGCCCGATTCGGCCACGCTGCAGCTGGTGTTCCAGCGCATCGAAGCGCAGCTTGAATCCTGGTCGGCACGACATGGCGTGAAGCTGTCCGGCAGCGGCGCGCGGGTGGTCAACGCCACCGCGCGCTTCAAGTAACGGCAAGCTTACGGTTACGCGCCCGGCCGAACTCGATGCGACGCTGGTCGCGGCTATCGAGAGCGGCCGCGACCTCATCGTCCCTGACCGGCACCGCGCCGCGGCACTGCGGCTGGCCTGGGCCCGCCACCAGCAACGCCGCGGGCATACGGTCTGGTCCACGCCAGCCATTCACACCTGGGATGCCTGGCTGACCCGCCAGTGGCGCGATGCCTTGCTGCGCGGCGCTGCGCCGCCAGCGCAGTTGCTGGGCACCGGGCAGGAGCGGGCGTTGTGGGAGTCGGTGCTGGCCGCCATGTCCGGGGGGAGCGGGGACGAGGAATCGCTGGTACTGCACGCCGGAGCCCTGATGAGCTCGGCGGCGCGCGCCACGCAGGCCGGGCTGACGCTGGCGCACTCGGCGCAAAGCCAGGAGGAGTCCCTGCTGGCCAAGGCCCTGACCGAAGTGCGAGCCCTTTGCGCAGCGCGTGGATTGCTTTCGTTGCGACTCGCGCCGGCGCAGACACTGGATTTTCTGGCAGGTGTGCCGGCTCCCCTGGTCACCGGCGAGCGCCGCCTGACCGTACTGCAGGAGACACTGGCCAGGCGATTCTGGCCGGATGTGCCGCTGCTGCTGCCATTGGCGGGACTTGCAACGTCTGCTGCACCCCGGCTGCTCCGTGCCAACGATCTGCAACAGGAGCTGGACGCCTGTGCCGCCTGGTGCCGCAATCAATTGCAGCAGGATGCGGGCGCACGCCTGCTGGTGCTCACCGCCTGTACCGATCCGCCACTGGCGATCCTGGCCTCGCTGCTGTGGCGTGCGCTGGCGCCTGGCGCCACTGGCGACGAGCGCCTGCGCGGCGCCTGGCTGGCAGTGGAGGGCGGTGACCCGCTGCTGCATCAGACCTTGATCGCCGATGCGCTGACTGCGCTGGAGCTGGCCGACAGCACGGCCGATACGCAGACCGCCGACCTGCTCACGCTGCTGCGCAGTCCCTACTTCGGGTTTGGATCCACTGCCGCCGCCGCCGGACTTGCGACCTGGCTGGGCGAACCCGGGCTGGCCAGCTTCAATCGTGCCGCTTTGCGCGAAGCCCTGCAGGTTGCAGCGCAACGGCAGCCAGCCGCGCAAAACCTCGGCCACTGGCTGGACAACCTGCGTGAATCGCTGGTCACGCCCGCACGCCTGGGCGCGACCGAATGGGCACTGCGCTTTTCCGCTGCGCTCGATGATGGTGGATTTGCGCCAGCGGCGCGGCTGGACTCACGCGACCTGCAGCGCCGGCAGCGCTGGCACGAACTGCTGGATGAGTTCGCGGCGCTGGACGCCGTCCTGCCGCCACTTGCGCTGGGTGAGGCGTTGCGCCGTCTGCGGCGCCTGGCCGCACAGGCACGACACCAGGCGGCTACCGGTGATGCCGCCATCACCCTGTCAGACGCGCTTGCCGATCCGGTGGCTTCCTATGACGGCATCTGGGTGCTGGGACTCACCGAAAGTCGCTGGCCACCATCGCCGCGGCCGGATGCCTGGGTGGCACTGGCCGATCAGCGCCGCGCGCACTGGCCTGAATCCGGCGTGGCACAGCGCCGCGAACAGGCACTGTGGGCGCTGCAATGCTGGCAGGGCCGCAGCGCTGCGCTGGTATTGAGCTATCCGGCTCGGGAAGCAGATCTGGCACATCGCCCCACCGCGCTGCCCGCCGCCACCGGCTGGCAGGAATCTGTTCTGCGCACCGCCGCTGGTGCACCGTTTGGCGCGTCGGAGCGCGCAGTGGATCAGCAGCTGCGGCCGCTGGCAGCAGCCGATCTGACCTCACCGCTGCCGGGAGGGGCAGCGCGGCTGGGTACGCAGCAGGAGTGTCCGTTCCGCGCGCAGGCCCAGTGGCGGCTGGGCGCGACGCCACCGGCAATGCTGCGCGATGGCGTGCCCCCCTCGGTACGCGGTCGCCTGCTGCATGGGCTGCTGCAGCATCTGTGGCTGGAACTGCGCGATCACGCGGCGCTGCTGGCACTGGATGGTCCGGCAGGTGATGCCTTGCTGGGGCGCAGCTGGACAGCCGCTGTGCGCGCCACGCGCGGTGCCTCCTGGCTGCCGCAGACCGTGCTGGCGCGGGAGCGTAGCCGCGCCCTGGAGCTGAGCGCGCGGGTGCTGGAGCTGGAGCGGCAACGCGCACCATTCACCGTGCTGGAGCGGGAATGCAAGGTGCATTGGCATGGCGCAGGGACAACGCTGGACCTGCGCATCGATCGCGTTGATCAGCAGGGCGCAGACGTGCTGCTGCTGGACTACAAGAGCGGCGCCGCCGGGCGCATGGGTCTGCAAGAGGACATGCTGCAACCGCTGCAGCTGGCGCTGTATGCGTCCGCGCTGGCGCAGACGGGACGGCCGGTCACGGCGGCGGTGCTGTTGAACCTGGATCCGGCGGCGCCGGAGTACGCGGGAGTGGCAGTGGATACTGGGCTGCTGCCCGCGCGTCTGCATGCCGTGGCCGATTGGCCAGCCGCGCAGCAGCAATGGCAGCTGCAGCTGTTGCAACTGATGACGCAGCACTTGTCCGGTGACGCCACGTTGACCCGCGAGCGCAAAGTCTGCGCCCGCTGTCACCTGCCGGCGCTGTGCCGCCGTGCCGGCCCAGAGGCGATAGAGGCCGACGATGAGTAGGCAGGGCGACGTGCCAGGCAACGCGGACTCCCCGCCTCCCGCAACTGCACGCGATGCGGCGGCTCGCGACGGCGCACGTGACATCCTGCGCAACATCCAGCTGCAGGCACCGGCCGGGTCTGGCAAGACCACCGTGCTGGCGCAACGCTTTCTCGCGGCGCTGGCCGCTGCAGACGCGCCGGAAGAGGTGCTGGCGATCACCTTCACCCGCAAGGCCGCCGCGGAGATGCGCGAGCGTGTGCTGATGGCGCTGGAGGATCGCTTTGCGATCACGCAACCCGAACGCGAACGCTGGCAGTTGCTGCGTGCGGCAGTGCATGCGCAGGCGGCGCGGCACGACTGGGATCTCGCCGAACTACCGCAGCGGCTGCGCATCCAGACCATCGACTCGCTGGCCGCAGAGCTGGCGCGCGCCATGCCCGTGCTGGGCAGGATGCAAACCAGCCTGCGGGTGGTGGACGAGCCTTCCGCGTTGTATGTGGAAGCGGCGCGGCGCACGCTGCGCGAGGCAGACGCCGACCCGGACTACCGGGTAGATACCGACCGTTTGCTGCGCCGGCTCGACAACAACACGGAGCGTGCCTGCCAGCTGCTGGCCGAACTGCTGCCCGGACGCAATCGCTGGCTGCCACTGCTGCTGGCGCACCCCGCCGAGGCACTGGCGCAGGAAGTACAGGCCAGTCTTACCCGCATCGTCACTGATGCGCTGGCCGGATTGCGCCGCACGCTGCCTGATCAGTGGCTTGCCGAAGCGGCTGCGCTGGCGCGCGAGGCGGCCGCGAACCGGGCCGCAGCGGGCCAGCCGGAGCAGGGACGCAGGCGTGTCTGGCTGGAGCCGGATGCCGCACTGGGCACCGGGGCGCAACATCTGCCGTACTGGCAGGGCGTAGCGGAACTGCTGCTGCTGAGCGCCGAAGACCGGCTGCGCGCACAGATCGACGTACGCAGCGGCTTTCCGGCGAAGAGCCCACTGAAGGATCGCTGGCGCGCCTGGCGGGATGAATTTGAATCGCACGCAGCAGCGCACGCGCTGCTGGCTGAAGTTCGCGCGCTGCCCGCTGCCACGCTGGAGGAAGGCGAGCAGCAGGCCATGGCAGCGCTGGCGCGCGTGCTGTTGCTGGCCGCGGCGCAGCTGAAGCTGGTGTTCCGCGACCGCGGCCTGGTCGACCATGGCGAAGTTGCTGCCATTGCCCGCCAGGCACTGCAGTCCCTGGACGAGGACGCCGGATTCTCGCTGCGCCAGACGCTGCGCGTTTCGCACCTGCTGGTGGATGAATGCCAGGACACCTCGCCGGACCAGATCGAACTGGTGCGCGCGCTCACCGCTGGCTGGCAGCGCGGCGACCGGCGCTCGCTGTTCCTGGTGGGCGATCCGATGCAATCGATCTACCTGTTCCGCGGCTCTGAGGTCGGCCTGTTCCTGCAGACCCGCCATCAGGGCGTGGGTCAGATCCGCCTGGAGGCGCTGCACCTGACGCGCAACTTCCGCTCGCAGCAGGCGCTGGTGCAGTGGGCCAATGCCGCGTTCGCGCAGATATTCCCGCCACTGGAGAACCTGCGCAGCTCGGCCGTGCCATT
Organism: Steroidobacteraceae bacterium; assembly: GCA_035514045.1. GTDB lineage: Bacteria > Pseudomonadota > Gammaproteobacteria > Steroidobacterales > Steroidobacteraceae > ZC4RG30. Next base: position 4,518 of record DATKBK010000149.1, read on the forward strand.
CCTGGCCGCTGAACACGCCCGCGCGCCTGATGCACGCCTGAGCCCTGCGGTCACGCTCTGGCCGCAGGCCGCCGACGATCCGCAGGCCGAGGCGCAGGCCATCGCGACGCAGATCGGTGCGCTGCGCACCAGTCAGCCGGGCCTGTCGATCGCGGTGCTGGTGCAGACCCGTGCGCTGGCGGCGCCGATCCTGCAAGCGTTGCAGGCCGCAGCGATTCCAACCATTGGGGTAGACCTTGCGGCACTGGCCGATCGGGCCGTGGTGCGCGACCTGGTGGCGCTGGGGCAGGCTTTGCTCGATGCGGGCGATCGGCGCAACTGGCTGGCGGTGCTGCGCTCACCCCCGTGCGGGCTGCTGCTCGATGACCTGCTGCAGCTGTGCACCGCGGCGGGCCACGGCCCGCTGGTGGACTTGCTGCAGGACGAAGCCGTGCACGCCAGCCTGTCGGCCGATGGCAGCGCGCGGCTGCGGCGCGTCGGGCCGCAATTGATCGCCGCCTGGCGCGCGCGGGGCAGTCTCGACATCGCCACTCTCATCGAACAGTGCTGGCAAGGGCTGGGCGGAGAGGCCGCCTGCCGGGATGCGACCGAGCTTGCGGCGGGGCGGCAGTACCTGCTGGCATTGCGCCGTCTGCAGGCGCAGGAGGGCAGGGTGGCACCGGAGCGTCTGGAAACCCTGGCCACGCGGCTGCGCGACCGCCACGAGGCCGAAGGTGAACAACCCGTCGAAGTGCTCACCATCCATCACGCCAAGGGCCTGGAGTGGGATGTGGTGTTCGTGCCCGGTCTCGGCAGGCGACCTCGTGGCGACACCTCACCGTTGATGCGCTGGTTGCAGCTGCCCGAAACCTCGGGCGGCAACGACCTGTTGCTGGCAATTCGCAGCATCGGCGCGCCGAATTCCTCGGACCCGCTGGCCGCCTACATCCGTCGCCTGCAGGGCGAGCGCCAGCAGAATGAGCGCCTGCGGCTGCTCTACGTCGCGGTCACGCGCGCGCGGCTGCGGCTCTATCTTTCCGGGCATGCGCCACCCGATCGAAAAGAAGGGCGGCCGCGCCCGGCAGCGCGCTCATTGCTGGACATGCTCTGGCCTGCAGTGGGTGCCGGATTTGCAGACACACTGCAGCAGTTGACGCAGCCCGCCACTGGCGAGACTGAAGCGGCCCCACTGCGCATGCTGTGGCACCGCCTGGCGGCCGACTACCATGCTGCTCCTGTGCCGCCCTTGCCCGAGCCGCAGGCGCTCGCCCGCATGCAGGCCGAGCATGCGCCCGCGGTGGAGTTCAGCTGGGTGGGCCCTCTGGCGCGCGCGGCCGGCACCGTGATGCATGCGGAACTGGAACGACTGGCGCGGCTGGGCGAGGCAGCTGTCGTCGACCTGCCGGAACGCCAGCGTGTCTGCGCGCTGCGGCTGCGTGAGCTGGGCATCGAGCCCGCGGCGGCCGAGGAGTCGGCGCACAGGGTGGTGGCACGACTGACTGCCCTGGTTGAAGAGGATGATGCGCGCTGGCTGTTGTTCGCAGCGCATACGCACCGTGCGTCGGAGGTGGCGCTGTCCGGCCTGCTGGATGGCGAACTGCGCAATGTGGTGATCGATCGCATGTTCGTCGACGCGAGCGGCACGCGCTGGATCGTGGACTACAAGACGGGCGCGCATGGCGGCGGCGGCAGCGAGGAGTTCGTTGCCCGTGAATTGCAGCGCTACGCGCCGCAGCTGGGCACTTATGCGCGCCTGGCCGCGCGGCTCGGTAGTGAGCCGGTGCGCACGGCGCTGTATTTTCCCTGGCTGGGCGTGTTCAGCGAGTTGCCGACGCCAGCGGTCAGTTGAAATGCCCGGCGGCCGACAGGCGCCGCCAACCGCTGGCATCGGCAGCGCTGAGCATGTCGAGTCGGCGATTCAGGAGCTCAGCGGAAGGATCGCGCACGCGCATCCTGCCTTCCAGGCTCCAGGTACGTTCCGCCGTCAGCTGGAGGCTTGCATCCACTTCCACCGGTCCACCGGTGTCGCGCAGCTGGCCAGTGAAGGGCAGCGTGCTGCTGGGCGCAAACTCCAGCCGGTAATTGCCCAGCGCCACCCCGCGCGCATCGGACAGGTCGTTCACGCCAAGCACGCCACCGAGGCGATCGAGCGAGCCTGCGTGCCAATCCAGCTCCAGTTCGCGCAGGTCGACGCTGCCGTTCCAACCCGCCGGCAATGCGGCGAAGAATTTCTGGTCGAGCAGCGAGCGACCGGTCAGGCCACGCAGCCGGATTGAACCGCCGGGTCTGACCACGATGTGGCCAGCCGCCGCGCCCTGTGGCCAGGCGCCCTGAAAATCTGCAGCCAGGGAAAAGCGCAGCAGGGCCAGCGGCGTCACTTGCCAGTGCAGGCTGTCGAGTGTGACGGTGCTGCGCCCACCATCACTGACTTTCAGGTCGATACATTGTCCGCGCCAGACAGATCCGCCCCACTGACCGCATTGCACGCCAGTGGGCAGCACCGCGGCCACCCAGCTGGCGGGCAATACGAAGAGCAGGACCAGCAGGAAGACTGCCAGCCCGAGAAGTACGGCCCTTCTGGCTTTCA
>DATKBK010000150.1:0-4542 GCA_035514045.1 Steroidobacteraceae bacterium
TGCGCAGCGCTGGGACGATCCGGCTTTTCCACCGGCCTTCCCCTGGTTCGGCGAGCCGCGCTACTGGGAGCGCCACATCGATGAGTTGCGTGAACAGCTGCCGGCGTTGGATGATCCGCCATTGTTCCGGTACTGAAGCCGGCAAACCGAAGGGGATGAAAAGCGCATGAGAACCGGAGTAATAGCGGTGGTAACCATGGCGCTGGCGGTGACGGCCTGTGGCGGAAAGTCTGACGAAGGATCAACGGCAGCTCCAGCCGGGACTACCGCGCCAGCATCGGGCGCCCCGCGCAGCGACGATGTGGTGGCAGCGGTACTGCAGTCGCCGGGCGTACCGGTGGCGAAACTGTCGTTCCAGATCGAATCGCGCCCGGTGGCCGGCAAGCCTTTCGCGATGAAATTGCTGGCATCGGCCACCCAGGCCTTGCCCGAGTTGCAGCTGACGATCGAATCGTCGAGCCTGATCGCCGCGCCCGACACCGCGCTGCTCGCGCTGGATGCGGCCGGCACCACAGTGGGTCATGACCTGACGGTCACCGCCCGGCAGGAAGGGCTGGCCGAACTCACCGTGCGGCTGAAGGCCGGCATGGCGGAGTCGGTGTACGTGATTCCGGTGCTGGTGACGTCAGCAGCAGCGGCGGCAGCAGCAGGCTAGACGAAGCCGATCCAGCGACCGAAGGTGATCACGCCCACCCAGGTGATGATCGAGATGGCCCCCGCAGCCCGCGCCGCAGGCACCGGTCGACCGCTGTCCCACTGGGCGACGCCGCGCCAGGTCACCAACTGGAAATACAGCATGTTGAGCCCGGCAAGCAGCAGCAGGCCCATCTTGATCAGGAACGGCGTCTTGTCCAGATAGGACACGGCATTTGCCGTGAACAACATCACGCCGGTGATCACTGCCCCGATGAATGCCGCCCAGGTCCATGGCAGCAGCTGGGTCGCCAGATAGCTCACCCGCAGCTGCCGCGAGGCAAAACCCAGCAGGCGCGCATCGACCGTGAAGATGGTGCCAGCCACTGCCGCCAGGAACACCACATGGGCCGATTCCACCCATGGGAACCATGATTGGCCAACCACCAGCGCCACCGGCGTTTCCTGTAACCATTCGAAGAAAGTCATGTCAGAAGGACTCGTAGTAGGCGATGAAGCGGCCGGCAAACATGATGCCGATCCAAAGCAGGATGGTGAGCGCCGCACCGGCGCGGTGCACGCCCGACGTGCGCTCGTGCTGCTGACGCGCCGCCGCCGCCAGCCACAGCGTCAGTGCGATGACCACCGCCAGCATGATCATCTTGGCGTAGAACATGGCATTGGCGAGAGTGCGGTGCGGCTCGGCGACGATCAGCAGCAGGCCCGACGTCGCCAGCAGGATCAGCATCACCCAGATCAGGCGTGTGAAACGCACTGCCAGCAGGTGCAGCGGCTCGGCAGCAAGTCCACGCCCGGCAAATCGCAGCGCCAGGATCAGCGCCGCGGCGAACAGCAGCGACAGTGCCAGGATATGCACCGTCTGGATGGCCGGGATGGCCCCGAGTTTCAGCTGGATCGCCTGGCTGAGGCTGGTCGCAGACAGCCAGTCGTTGAACTGATTCAAATCCACGAGTCAGATGCTCCCCAGGGCGATACCGGCCTCACGTGCCGGGCAGGGCCGGGGGCGGGCGCGGAAAATATTGTAATTCACGATCAGTATAGCCGACCTCCGACGCCTAAGTTGCGGCTTGAACCGCGGTCGCGCGGCCCAGCACCAGATCGAGCAGCTTGTCGATGTAGGCGCGGTCGATGGGCATGCGGCTGACCAGCAGGCGGTGGAAGATCGGTCCCCACAGCGCATCGGCCAGCACTTCCAGATCGACATCGGCGGCCACTTCGCCGGCCTCCTGAGCGCGTTTGAGCAGGCGGATGGCCAGGCTGTGGCGCGGCGCGACGAAATCAGTGCGCAGCACGCGGCTGGTCTCGGCATCCTCCTGTCCCAGCGCGATCAACTCGCGCAGCAGCTGGCCGGTGCGGCCGCGATAGATGCTGGCGGCGTGATGCACATGAGCGCGCAGGTCTGCCAAAGCGCTGGTGGTGGCGGGCGCCTCATCGAGCCTGGGCGCGAGGGCCACCAGGAATGCCTCGATGGCCAGTCGGCCCTTGGTCTGCCACCAGCGATAGATGGTCGCCTTGCCGGCGCCGGCACGCGCGGCCACCCCTTCGACGGTGAAGCCGGCAAACCCCGATTCGCGCAGGATCTGGTAGGCGGCTTTGAGGATGGCGCTGCGGGAAGCGGTGGAACGGGGGCGGCCGGGGCTGCGGGGCTCGGGCCGCTTGCGCGATGGGGTCATCGATCTGGCCGGGCGGGAATTGCGATCGCTGGATTATAGGGCAAGCCGGACGGCAGCCCGGCCGGATCGGCTTTATCGGCCCTGTGCCACGCGCCGCAGCGAAATCTCGTACCGGGTCCACATGTCGCCATTGATCTCGATGTCGATCGACAGGTGCACGACCCTGGCTCCGTCCCTGGCTTCGAGGCGCAGCGTTCTTTCACAGGATCGCGGCACGGTTCGAAGGTTGGGGGGTTCGGCTGGTACGGGCGGTGGCTTCATCGACAGAAACAATGTCGGCGCGTTCGTACAGGGCGTGGTGAAGGTCACCCTGCTGCCACCGATGCTGCCCAGACCGCCCTCCGGAAGTCCCTTGTTGTCCACCAGCAGGTAGTTGACCTTCGACTGGCCGGGGGCCAGGCCGAACAGCATCATCGCCGGCGCCAGGTTGGGCACTCCTCCCGGCAGCTTGAAGATTCCTTCGGGTTCGACTTCCCATATTTCCTGCCACGTGATGCCAAGTACGCATTGCACGCCGGGGCCTGCGCCGATGCCGACGCAGTCGGCCATGCCGGCGATGGCACTGCAATAGGGCACGGCGGGCGGGGGCGGGTTGTCCTGCTGGGCCGGGTCTGGTGGCAGTGGCGCGCACCGGTGATCAGGGTAGCCCTCATAGTCGTAGACCACCTCGACCAGGCCCTCGACCTGATACCGACCCACCAGGCGCCTGAGCCAGACCTCGATTTCCGTCGGTGGACCAGCCGGGTCTTTCCAGGGTGGAGCCGGGGCACGCGGTTGGGCGCGCGCTTCCACCGACGCCAGTCCGGCTGCGGCTGTGAACAGCACCAGTACGCAGCAGCAGCTTGCGTGCTTGCCTGCAATTGCGACCGCCATGATCCTTATTCTTCCCTGCAGTTCGGGCGAGTGTGCCACGCGCATCCACACCTTGCTCGAATGGCTGAAGATCGCGCTGGAGAAGTCCCTGCCCGCGCCCCACAATCCGCCCCCGAAGCCCATGCACAATCCAGGATCACTCGTCCTTGTCCCCGGTCTGATGTGCGATGACACGGTGTGGCGGCACCAGATCGTGGCCCTCGGCGCCGGGCGCGACATCCAGGTGGCCAGCCATGCGTTGAGCGACTCGCTGGGCGCCATGGCCGAGCGCATCCTCGACCTCGCGCCGCCCCGGTTCGCACTGGCCGGACATTCCATGGGTGGCCGTGTGGCGCTGGAAGTTCTCGCGCGCGCACCGCAGCGGGTGGTGCGCCTGGCTCTGCTCGACACTGGCTTCGAGGCACTGGCGACGGGCGAAGCCGGCGAGCGTGAGCGTGCCGGTCGCCTGCGGTTGCTGGCGATTGCACGGCACGATGGCATGCTGGTGATGGCCCGCGACTGGGCGCGCGGCATGGTCCATCCGGCGCGGCTCACCGACACCGCCCTGATGAACAGCATCCACGCGATGATTGCGCGCGCCAGCGTGGCGCAGTTCGAGGCGCAGGTCCGCGCGCTGCTGGCGCGGCCGGACCGCACGCGGCTGCTGGCAGGGCTGCGCCTGCCCACGCTGGTGCTGTGCGGACGGGACGACAGCTGGAGTCCGCTGGCCCGGCATCAGCAGATGGCAGGGTTGATTCGCGGCAGTGCGCTGGTTGATGTGCCCGACTGCGGACACATGAGTACGATGGAAATGCCGGCGGCGGTCACCGCGGCATTGGACGCCTGGCTGGCAGGCTGAAAGCGCCTCCGGCGGCGCGGCCTTGCAGGTTTGCTTCCAGCCATTTTTTCCCTCGCCCGGGCGCTTCGGGTATCTTCACCCCCATGCCCATCCACGACTTCCAGTGCCGCGCCTGCGCCCACCGCTTCGAGGATATGGTCAAGCTGGGTGCGACTGCCGGCTGCCCCGCCTGCGGCGCCGTCGATGCGGAACGCATGTTCTGCGCAACTGCAGCCGTGAGCACCGACAGGACGCGCGCACGCTCAGTCGCCGCGGCGCGTCGCAAGGCCAGCGCCGTCAAGCAGGAAAAGGATCACGCGCACAGCGAGTATCTGCGCGAGCACATCAAGGACCACGGCTGAAGCCTGACCGTGTTCGGTAGCCCACAGTTTGTGAACCCTGCACCTTGCTAACCTGTCTCATTACAGGGATAGGGATGGGCACGCTATACATCACTATTCGATCGTTGATTGACTCCGCCACCGCCGGGAAACCCAATTAGTGGCCTTCAAAGACACCTTGCAC
>DATKBK010000151.1:0-5420 GCA_035514045.1 Steroidobacteraceae bacterium
CAGCACCAGCTGCAGCTCCCAGCGGATGGGCACCGCCAGCAGCACCGCGCCCAGCAGCAGCGCGGCGGCCGCAAACCAGATGGCCAGGGCGCCGGGGATGAAGGTCTCGAGTGCGGCCAGCACCGCGGCGACGATCCACCAGTGCCACCATGTCAGGTCCTGCAGAAAGTTCAGCATCTTGGTGACTCCTGCCTCAAACGGGCTTCTTGATCGCGTCCTTGGCCAGCTCTGCGATGCCGCCGATCGAGGCGATCACGCTGGAGGCTTCCACTGGCAGGAAGAACACTTTCTGGTTGGGCGAATTGGCGAATTCCTTCAGTGCCTCGATGTACTTTTGCGCCACGAAGTAGTTCAACGCATTGGTGTTGCCATGCGCGATGGCAGTGGACACCATCTCGGTGGCGCGCGCCTCGGCCTCGGCCGATCGCTCGCGCGCCTCGGCGTCGCGGAACGCGGCTTCCTTGCGGCCCTCTGCCTCGAGCACCGCCGACTGCTTCTCGCCCTCGGCCTTGAGGATCGCCGCCTGCCGGTAGCCTTCGGCATCGAGGATGTTGGCGCGCTTGTCGCGCTCGGCTTTCATCTGCCGGGCCATCGAGTCGATCAGGTCGTTCGGCGGCTGGATGTCCTTGATCTCGATGCGGGTCACCTTGATGCCCCAGGGCGAGGTGGCCTCGTCGACCACGCGCAGCAGGCGGTGGTTGATCTCGTCGCGCTTGGACAGCGTCTCGTCCAGGTCCATCGAGCCGACCACGGTGCGGATGTTGGTCATGGTCAGGTTGATGATGGCCAGCCGCAGGTTGTCCACTTCGTAGGCGGCCTTGGCGGCGTCGAGCACCTGGAAGAACACCACGGCATCCACGCCCAGCATGGCGTTGTCCTTGGAAATGACTTCCTGGCGCGGCACGTCGAGCACCTGCTCCATCATGTTGATCCGGCGGCCCACCTGTTCGAAGAACGGCACGATGAAGTGCAGGCCCGGCTCCATGGTGCGCTTGTAGCGGCCGAACTTCTCGAGCGTGTATTCATAGCCCTGCCGCACCGTGACCAGCGCACGGATGAGGACGATGATGATCGCGACCAGGATGATGATGGGCAGCAGGTACTCGTTGGGCATTTCTTACTCCTTGTTGTTGTCGGGGGCTGGCGTCGCGATGAGGGCGCGGAACTCCGACAGCTTCTGCTTGACGGTGCGCGCGTGCGCGACGCCCATGCGCAGCAGCAGCTTCTGGCCGGATGAACGCGCCTCGAGATCGGCGTCCGCGAAACGATACAGCACTTTGGGCTGCTCCAGCAGCAGCGGTCCGGTGGGTTCGGGCGTGGCCAGCAGATGGTCGATCACCGCCACCAGCCGGTCGTTGAAGTACCGGCCGGGATAGCCCAGGTCCTCGTAACCCGCCTGCAGCTGCGGATAGATGCGCCGATACACCGTGGCCGCGGTCGCCGCATCGGCGCTGGCCAGCAGTGTCACCACCGTGTCGTAGCGCGCATGATTGGCAGCGGCAAGGGTGATGCGCTCTTCGCCGACGGTGGCGTCGATGGTCTCGCGCTCCACCAGGAACGACGTGGCCGGCGGCCGCAGCGGGCGCAGCTTCTCGACGCTGAGATTGCGCGGCAGGTTGTCAACCGTGGCCACCAGCCGGCGGGCCAGCTGGTCGGTGACCAGCCACTCGGCAAGCTGGCCGCCGAACACCTCGAGCATCCCGTCCTGCGCGGCAACGTCGGGATCAACCGGTGGCGCATCGGCTGCAGCCGCGGGCGGCTCGGGTGCGACTTCCAGCGGATGCTGGATCGGCTCCGGTACGCCCGGCACGATGACCTCGGCGATCTCGTGCATGGCAACTTCAGCGGGCTCCACCTCATTGGACTTTGGTCGCTGCCACCACCACCACGCGCCGCCGGCCAGCGCCAGCACCAGCACGATGCCGATGGCGTTGCGGCCGGCCCTGCGGTCTTCTTCGGATCCGATGCTCATGCGCCCACCACTTTTTGCCGCTTCATGTGGATCATCAGCAGCGACACCGCGGCCGGCGTCACGCCCGGCACGCGCGCCGCCTGGCCCAGCGTAGCGGGGCGCACCTCGGCCAGCCGCTGGCGCACTTCGTTCGATAGTCCCGTCACATGGGCGTAGTCGAGATCCCCGGGCAGCGTTGCACCTTCATGATCGCGCGCGTGCGCGATCTGCCTGTGCTGGCGCTCGATGTACCCGGCATAGCGGGCGCGCACCGTCAGTTCCAGCACCCGCTGTTCTGCAATGCGCGCGTCCAGGCCCGGCAGATCAGGGGCCGGTCCGACCAGCTCGATCAGCGCCTCGTAGCCCACCTCGGGCCGGCGCAGCAACTCGAAGGCATTCAGGTCGCGCGTCAGCGGTGCACCCAGCACCCGCTGCTGCCATTCGGCCGGCACGCTGGCAGCACTCAGCTGCGTGCCATCCAGGCGCGCGGCCTCGCGACTGCTGGCCTCGAGCTTGTCGTTGAGAAAGCGCCAGCGGGTGTCGTCCACCAGTCCCAGCTCGCGGCCCAGCGGCGTCAGCCGCGCGTCGGCATTGTCCTCACGCAGCAGCAGCCGGTATTCGGCGCGGCTGGTGAACATGCGATACGGCTCGCGCGTGCCCTGCGTGGTCAGGTCATCCACCAGCACGCCAAGATAGGAGCTGGCACGCTGCGGCAGCCACTCCGGGATGTCGCAGGCCAGCGCGGCGGCATTGATGCCGGCAAGCAGTCCCTGTGCCGCGGCTTCTTCATAGCCCGTGGTGCCGTTGATCTGCCCGGCGAAGAATAATCCCGGCACCGCGCGCGTCTGCAGCGTCGGCGCCAGGTCGCGCGGATCGAAGTAGTCGTATTCGATGGCGTAGCCGGGGCGCGTGAGATGCGCCTGCTCCAGGCCCGCGATGCTGCGCACGAAGGCCTGCTGCACATCGAAAGGCAGGCTGGTGGAGATGCCGTTGGGATAGACCTCGTGCGTGTGCAGCCCTTCGGGCTCGAGGAAGATCTGGTGCGAGTCGCGGTCGGCGAAGCGCACCACCTTGTCTTCGACCGAAGGACAGTAGCGCGGGCCCACGCCCTCGATCACACCGGTGAACATCGGCGAGCGATCCGCGGCGGCGCGGATGATCTCGTGCGTGCGCAGGTTGGTAGCCGTGATGTGGCACGGCAGCTGCGCGGGATGATCCTCGCGCCGGCCCAGGAACGAGAACACCGGCCGCGGTTCATCGCCCGGCTGCTCCACCAGACGGTTGTAGTCGATGCTGCGCCCGTCGATGCGCGGCGGCGTACCGGTCTTGAGCCGCCCGGTGCGCGGCATGAGCTCGCGCAGCCGCGCGGCAAGCTTCAGCGACGGCGGATCACCGGCGCGGCCGCCGGCATGATGGTCGAGGCCCAGGTGGATGCGGCCGCCCAGGAATGTGCCGGTGGTCAACACCACGGCGGGGGCCAGGAAGCGGATGCCGGTGGTCGTGACCACGCCGGCCACGCGCCCGCTTTCCAGCACCAGGTCAGCCACTTCCTGCTGAAACAGTTCCAGCCCGGGCTGCGATTCCACCTCGCGGCGGATCGCCTGGCGATACAGCTGCCGGTCGGCCTGCGCGCGCGTGGCGCGCACCGCCGGGCCCTTGCTGGCATTGAGGGTGCGGAACTGGATGCCGGCCGCGTCGGCAGCGCGGGCCATGACCCCGCCCAGCGCGTCGATCTCGCGCACCAGATGCCCCTTGCCGATGCCGCCGATGGCCGGATTGCAGCTCATGCTGCCCACGGTCTCGATGCTCTGGGTGAGCAGCAGGGTGCGCGCACCGCGCCGCGCAGCCGCCAGCGCGGCCTCGACGCCGGCATGGCCGCCGCCAACCACGATCACCTGGTAATTGCCCGCCTCAACCATGACTGTATTGTAGGCGTGAGGCGCTTGGCCTTACGGCTTTCGGCGCTCGAATGCAGCCTGACTGCCGCACCGCAACCGCGCGGCGGGCGTCCCATGCGCCAATGACTGGCTAGGAAACCTGCGCGCTCAGCGCAATCACGGGCATGCGCGCCGCTTCAGCCGACACCGCCAGGCTCGCATCCCGCAGTGCCGCGAGATGTCGCGACACCAGCTGCGCCGCGCTGGCCTCATGCGTATGCACGGACACATTCAGTGCCGCCACCACCCGTCCGGCCGCATCGCGCACCGGCACCGCCAGCGACACGGCGCCGGCGGTAATCTCTTCTTCAGCCGTGGCGTAGCCATCGCGGCGCACGGCCTCGAGCTGGTGTGCCAGCGTGGCCCGATCGGTGATGGTGCGTTCCGTGAGGCGCTCGAGCTTTGCCTGTTCGAACCAGCTCGCCAGGCGTTCGGTGCCCATGCCTGCCAGCAGCACCTTGCCCAGTGCGCTGGCGTGTGCCTGCAGGCGCAGGCCCACATGCGGCTCAACCGGCAGCGGCTGGGTGCGCACCGAAGCGCGCGCCACCACCACCACACCGGTGCCCGACAGCACGCCCAGTGCGGACGACCCGCCGGTGGCCAGGGCCAGCTCCTCGAGCTTGGTGTGGGTGAGCGTCTGGATGCCCATGGAATCGAGGTAGACGGCGCCGATCTCGAGTACCCGCGGGCGCAGCAGGAACTGGCGCCCGTTGCGGGCGACGTAGCCAAGTTCTTCGAGGGTGTTCAGGCAGCGGCGCGCGGTGGCGGCGGGCAGCCCGGCGCGGGCGGCGATTTCGCTGAGGGTCATGTGGGGCTTGGCGCGCGAAAAGGTCTGCAGCACTTCGAGGCCCTTGGCGAGCCCCCCCATCACTTCGCGCCTTCCGGACGGCGACACAGTCTGCGGCATTGCGAACATCCTTTCCGTCCCCCAGCTAGATCACGCGGCCCGTTATGGACCTGTACTGGTATAGAGCGAGCGAATGAGATTTGGTTCGATTGGCGAATGAATTCTTATTCCCAGCCTGGGCAATCACAGAGCGGGCAGTTACCTATAGTGTCCCCAAGCACAGACGTCTGGGCCGGATAGCGGTACAAGCTCACACTGGATTGCCGACTGGTTCCGGCGCAACGATTTTGAGGGTGAATTCCATGCAACATCAAAAAACTCTTCGCGGCTGCGGCGCGCTGGCCGCTGCCTGCCTGGTCGTCGCCGGCTGCGGCGGTGATGGCGAGACTTCCACGCTCAACCTGGCGCTGACGGACGCGCCGCTCGACAACGCCACCACCGTCTGGCTGCAGTTCACCGGCGTCGAGGTGAAGCCGGAGAACGGTTCGGCGGAAACCTTCATGTTTCCGGCGCCGAAGGGCTTCAACATGCTGACCCTGCAGAACGGCAATGCCGCGGAGCTGCTGGGTGATACCACGGTCGACGCCGGCGACTATGAATGGGTGCGGCTGATCCTCGATGCGCCCGGCACCTCCTATGTGATCGATGACTCCGGCCAGCATGAGCTGACCATTCCGAGCGGCGC
>DATKBK010000152.1:0-12128 GCA_035514045.1 Steroidobacteraceae bacterium
GCTTCGTGCAGGAAGGACTGGATGGCAGCCGGCACGGGGCCGGCATCAGACACGCCCGCGTTGAACAGGGGCAGCCCCTCCGGCGCCAGTCGTGCGGCCTCGCTGAGGTGGCGGGTGATGCGCAGCACGCGCGCCAGCTCCTGCGCAACCTCGGCAGACATGGCGCCGGTCTGGACGTTGGCCGTGTAGGCGCTGATGGCCGTGGCCAGAGACCGGATGGCAACTGTCTGACGCTCCAGCACCGCAGGCACGCTGCCGGCATTGCCTTTCAGGGTGGTGCGCAGCAGCTCACCGACGGCGGTCTGCAGGCGTCCCAGTTCAGCCGCAAGAGCGCCCGCCGCCAGTGCCGGCGTGGAGGCAAGGGTCAGGTCCAGGTGCTGGGGACGCGCCAGCTCCTCTTCCGCGGACCGGAAGCGGCGCTCGAGCCACGTAGCCAGGTGCCCCGCCAGTGGCAGCATCAGCAGCACTCCAAGCACATTGAACGTGGTATGGAACAGCGCCAGCAGCGGCGCCGCCCCTTGTTCGATGTCGAGCCGCTCGCCCAACCACGCCACCACCGCCAGCATCACCGGCAGCAGCAACAACGCAACGGCGCCCGTCAGAAGATTGAATGCGATGTGTCCAAGCGCGAGCCGCCGCGCCGCTGCCGTGGCGCGCAGCACGGCCACCGCCGCCGTCGAGGTCGTGCCGATATTGGCACCGATGACCGCAGCAGCGGCGCTGTCCATGGCAATCACTCCGCCGCCCGCAGCCGACAGGATCAATGCCATCGCGGCACTGGACGATTGCGTCAGCACGGTGGCGATGATGCCCACCATCAGGAAGGTGGCCACACCTCCGGCGCCAGCCTGCAGCATGCCGGTCTGCCAGTTCGTCGCCACTGATGCGAAAGCGTCGGTGAGGAATGAAAGCGCCAGAAAGAACAGCCCGAAGCCTGCAAGGGCTTCACCCAGTCCCTGCAGCCGTCTCCTGCTGGCCAGCAACCGCAGCGCCACCCCTGCAGCCAGCAGCGGCAGGGCCAGCGACTCGATCTTCCAGCCGAATCCCACCAGGCTCACCAGCCAGCCGGTGATGGTAGTGCCGACATTCGCTCCGAAAATCACCCCCAGCGCCTGCCGCAGCGTGAGGACGCCGGCATTGACGAAGCCGATGGTCGAGATCGTCACGGCGCTGGAGGATTGCACAGCCGCGGTGACCAGCACGCCGGTGAACACACCGCGCAGCGGCGTGCTGGTCCAGCCAGCGAGCAGCTGGCGCAACTGGCTGCCGGCGAAGACCTTGAGGCCCTCGGTGAGCATCAGCATCGCCAGCAGGAACAGCGCGATGCCGCCGACCAGGTTGAGCGCGACGCTCACGTGTACCAGGCCTTGGTAGTGGCACCCATTGCCAATGCCTACTTCACGAGCGTGACCGGCACCTTCGCAAGCTGCACTACCTTCATCGCCACCGAGCCCATCAACAGACCGCCAATCTGGCCAAGTCCCCGGGTGCCCATGACGATCTCGTCGGCCCTGATCTTGCCTGCCTGGTCGAGGATCACGGCGGCAGCCAATCCCACCCCCATGACCTTTCTGACAGGCACTTTCTCGCGCGCGGCCACGCGCTCGACCTTGCCGAAGACTTCCGCCGACATGCGCTCATGGTGGTCGCGGATATCCGTGCGGGTCGCGAAGCGGTTCGGGGGCATGGCCTGCTGCACATCCAGAGCGACCACGGAGCCCCCGCGTCGGGCCTTCACCCGCTGGCAGGCCAGCGACAGTGCCCCGAGTGAACTGGCCGACCCGTCAATGGGTACCAGCAGCGGTTTCCTGACAGTCATGGGGCGCGGCTCAGCCCGATGCGGGAGTGAGGCGCAGCAATTTGCCCTGCTGTGTCAGCACATAGATGGCGCCGTCCGGCCCCTGCTGCACATCGCGAAACCCCTCGCGACGATCCGTCAGCAGCCACTCCTCGCCCACCACCTTGTCGCCATCCATCTGCAGGCGCACCAGCTTGGCGCTGCTCAGACCGCCGATGAAGATGCTGCCCTGCCACTGCGGAAACAGCCGGCCGCGATAGACGATCATGCCGGACGGGGCGATCACCGGATCCCAGTAGTACACCGGCTGTTCCATGCCCTCCTTCTGCTGGATGCCCTCGCCGATGGGCGGGCCGGGATAGTCGATGCCGTAGGTGATCACCGGCCAGCCGTAGTTCTTGCCGGGCTCGGGATGGTTCAGCTCGTCACCGCCGCGCGGGCCGTGCTCGACGGTCCACAGCTTGCCCGTGGCGCTGTCAATAGTGGCGGCCTGCACATTGCGATGGCCGTAGGACCAGACCTCTGGCTTGGCGTCCGCCCGGCCGACAAACGGGTTGTCGGCCGGCGCGGTGCCGTCGGTGTTGATGCGAACCACCTTGCCGAAGTGACTGTTCAGGTCCTGCGACTGCACGCGGCTGGCCGGCGCCGACCGCTCGCCCAGCGTGAGGAACAGTTTGCCGTCAGGCGCGAACACGATGCGTGAGCCGAAGTGCGCCCCCGACTGGAAGGTCGGCATCATCCGGAAGATGACGCTGACGTTGGTCAACGAAGCCGTGCCGCCTGACTCGCTGAGCACACCCTTGGCCAGGTTGGTGCCGTTGCCGCCTTCGCGCTGCTCGGCGTAACTGAGATAGATGGTGCGGTTGGTGGCGAAGGCCGGATCGAGCGCGACATCAAGCAAACCACCCTGGCCTCCAGCTGCCACCTGCGGCACGCCGCTGACAGGCGCGGAAAGCGTGCCGTCAGCGCTGACGATGCGCAGATTGCCCTGCTTCTCGGTAACCAGGAAGCGCCCGTCGGGCAGCAGCTCCACCGCCCAGGGCGCGGCCAGGCCGGTGGCGACCTCCTGCACATTGAGCTTCACGCTGTCGCGAATCCCTGGCGCGCGGGTCTGGCCGGCGAAGGCTGGCTCATAGGTGCGGGCATTGCGATCGCGGGTCTCGAGCGGAGCCCCGGCCGCCGCCGCGCCCTGTGCGCCTGACACAGGCCCCGAGCAGCCGACCAGTCCCGCCAGCAGCGCCGCCTTCGCGGCACGAATCATGAGCATCTCGCGCATCGTCGCTTCCCCTTGTCCTGTGAATCGTATGGCGGCCCGCACCGTTGGCATCGCGCCAATCAGGCCTCAATGCGCTCCGCCCCGAACCAGGGTCGCAACGCCGCAGGTATTGTGATGGACCCGTCAGCCATCTGGAAGTTCTCCAGCACCGCAACCAGGGCGCGGCCCACGGCCACACCGGAGCCATTGAGAGTGTGCACCACCTCGGGCTTGCCGGTGGCCGGATTGCGCCAGCGTGCCTGCATGCGCCGGGCCTGGAAATCGAGGAAATTGCTGCACGAGGAGATCTCGCGATAGCGCTGCTGGCCGGGCAGCCAGACCTCGATGTCATAGGTCTTGCTGCTGCCGGCTCCGGTGTCCCCGGCGCACAGCGCCATCACCCGATAGGGTAGCTCCAGCTTCTGCAGCACCGCTTCGGCATGCGCAGTGAGCTGCTCATGCGCCTCGCGGGATCTCTCCGGCGCCACGATCTGCACGATCTCCACCTTGTCGAACTGGTGCTGGCGGATCATGCCGCGCGTGTCCTTGCCGCTGGCGCCGGCCTCGGACCGGAAGCACGGCGTATGGGCCACGAACTTCAGGGGCAGCAATGCCGCTTCGATGATCTGATCGCGCACCAGGTTGGTGACCGGTACCTCGGCAGTGGGAATCAGGTAGTAGTTCTGCTCGCTGCGCACGGCGAACAGGTCCTGCTCGAACTTTGGCAGCTGGCCGGTGCCGCGCAGTGATGCGGGCGAGGCCAGATAGGGAACATATACTTCGGTATAGCCATGCTCGCGCGTGTGCAGGTCGAGCATGAACTGTCCCAGCGCGCGATGCAGACGCGCGATGCCGGCGCGCAGCACCACGAAGCGGCTGCCGGCGATGCGCGCGCCGCCCTCGAAGTCCATGCCGTTGGCGAGCCCTTCTCCCAGTTCGACATGATCGAGCGGCTTGAAGTCGAAAGTGCGCGGCGTGCCCCAGCGGCGCAGCTCTGCATTGGCGTTTTCGTCGCAGCCATCAGGCACGCTGTCCTGGAGCAGGTTCGGCAGTCCGAGCTGAATCTGCTCCAGCTCCGCCTGCACCGATTCGATCGCAGACTCTGCACCGACCAGCTCGCGTGCCAGCAGCTCACCGCGCGCCAGCAGCGGCGCCACATCCTCGCCCCTGCCCTTGCCCATGCCGACCTGCTTGGCGGTGGCATTGCGTTCGGCACGAAGGCGGTCGGCCTCGATCTGCGCGGCCTTGCGACGCGCTTCCAGCGTCGCCAGCTCGGCCACATCCAGCCGGAATCCCCGCCGGGCCAGGTTGGCGGCGACTTCGTCGGGCGAGGCACGTAGCAGCTTCGGATCGATCACCTAGGTCTTCCTGTCCTGGTCTTTGGAGTTCTGGTCCTGCGCGCGGCGACGCTCCATCGCCTCGGCGATGCGGATCTCGAAGCCGCGCTGGACCGGGGCATAATAACGCCGGTCAGGCATTTCATCGGGCAGATAGCGCTCGCCGGCGGCATAGGCATCTGCCTCGTCGTGGGCATAGCGATAGCCCTTGCCGTATTCCAGCTCGCGCATCAGCCGGGTCGGCGCATTGCGCAGGCGCAGCGGCACGTCCAGCGAGCCGTATTTCTGCACGTCTTCGCGCGCGGCGCCCCAGGCGCGGTACACGGCATTGCTCTTAGCCGCCACGGCGAGGAAGGCCACGCATTGCGCCAGTGCCAGATCGCCCTCCGGGCTGCCCAGCCGTTCGTACGCCTGCCACGCCTCCAGTGCCATGGGCAGGGCGCGCGGGTCGGCGAGGCCGATGTCCTCCACCGCCATGCGCGTGATGCGCCGGGCCAGATAGGCCGGATCGCAGCCGCCATCGAGCATGCGCGCCAGCCAGTACAGCGAGGCATCCGGATCGCTGCCGCGCACTGCCTTGTGCAGGGCCGAGATCTGGTCGTAGAACTGCTCGCCACCCTTGTCGAAGCGCCGGCGCGTACCGGCCGCAAGATCCGCGATCGCCTCTTCGGCGATCACGCCATCCATCGCCAGGTCGGCGACGGTCTCGAGCAGCCCCAGGGCGCGGCGTGCGTCGCCGTCCGAGGCTGCCACCAGCGCATCGAGCGCGGTGTCGGAAAGCACAAGGCCGCGCTCACCCAGGCCGCGTTCGGCATCGATCAGCGCCCGCCGCAGCAATGCGGCAATGTCATCGCTGCCCAGCGGTTTGAGCACATACACGCGCGCCCGCGACAACAGCGCGCCCACCACTTCGAACGAGGGGTTCTCGGTGGTGGCCCCGACGAATACCAGCGTGCCGTCCTCGACGAAGGGCAGGAACAGATCCTGCTGCGCCGTGTTGAAACGGTGTACTTCGTCGAGGAACAGCACGGTGGCACGACCGGCCTCGCGCTCACGCCGCGCCTCCTCGACGGCGGCGCGGATATCTTTCACGCCCGCCATCACGGCCGACAGCGCAATGAACCGCGCCTCCATCGCGCCGGCAAACATGCGTGCCAGCGTGGTCTTGCCGGTGCCCGGCGGGCCCCAGAGGATCATTGAATGCAGCTGGCCCCGCTCCAGTGCCGCGCGCAGGGCGCGGCCCGGCGCCAGCAAGTGGCGCTGCCCTGCGAACTCGTCGACATTGCGCGGCCGCATGCGATCCGCAAGCGGCCGCAGCGGCGCAGTCACGGCGCCGGCCTGAGGAACATTCTCTCGATGAAACCTGCCCAGCGGCCCAGCGGCGTCAGAGCCAGCAGCAGGCCCACCACGACGCCGACGGTGTCGGCCACCAGGTCGAGCAGGTCGGCATGGCGGCCCAGCCCCATCAGCCCCTGGGCCACTTCAATCAGGCCGCCGAACGCCACCAGCGCCAGCGCCAGCCACAGCAGGTCGCGGCGCACCAGGATGCTGCCGAACCAGAACGCCAGCATGGCAAAGGCCAGCGCATGTTCGACCTTGTCGGAGACCAGCCTGAACTGGGGAATATTGCGGCCCGGCATCAGGCACACCACCGCAATGGCAACCGCAATGCCGAGGCCGAGACAGAACCACAGGCGCCGGAAGCGCAGTTCCGGCAGAACCAGCAGCTTCAAGGGCCCACCGGCTTGCCGATCAGGTCCACTCCCTCTGGCAGCACGAACTCGGTGAGCTTCGGATCGACGGGGACATTGCGCCGCACGCCGGTGAAACTCAGCGTGGAACGCTGGCCCAGCTTGTCGAAGATCACAATGCGGGACAATTCACGATTCCTGAATCCGAACTGCGCCTCGCGGAAATCCGACTGGGACTGCTTTGGCTTTACCTTGACCCAGTCAAGCCCGTCGCGACGGCCATCGGCGCTGACGTCGAACGATGCACGCAGACTGGCACTGCCGGCCAGCAGCATCGCCGGCGACTGCGACAGCGATTCGTCGAGCGCTCGAACCGTTGCCTGGTCCAGATCGAGGTCATGGGTCCACAGGTTGCGACCATCGGCCACCATCAGCGCCGCCGCCGTGCCGGATTCATCCAGCGACGACTCCAGGCGGAACTTGCCGGGCCGCACGATGGTGAGCCGGCCGCGGTCCGTATCGACAACTTTGCCGTTGGCGTCCCGCACGTCCTGGGTGAATGCGGCGGACCATGTGGTCAGGTCCGCAAGATAGGTGTCGAGCGCGGTGTCCTGCGCGCCTTGCGCCCGTGCGCCGAGCATGACAAGGACGCAGCTGGCGAGCAGCGCGCGCCGGATCAACCGCAATTGCATGGGTCTATTCATCGTCACTACCCCCAGCCACCAGCACCTCGCGCGACCCGTTGGGCTGCAGCGGCCCGACCACGCCCGCTGCCTCCATGGCCTCGAGCAGCCGGGCCGAGCGGTTGTAGCCTACCTTCAGGCGCCGCTGCACATAGGAGATGGAGGGCTTGCGTTCGTTGATGACGATCTTCACCGCCTCATCATAGAGGGCATCCTGTTCGGCATCCTCACCGCTGAGGGCATCTGGCTCGCCGGAAATGCCCGGGATGGGCTGCGAGGGCCCGGAGAGCACTTCTTCGATATAGTCGGGTGGATCAGTCGTGCGCAGCGCATTGACCACCCGGTGTACTTCTTCATCCGAAACGAATGCGCCATGGATGCGCACCGGCAGCGACGTGCCCGGCGGCAGATAGAGCATGTCGCCGTGCCCCAGCAGCGACTCCGCCCCGCCCTGGTCGAGGATGGTGCGTGAGTCGACCTTGGCCGACACCTGGAAGGCGATGCGGGTGGGAATATTGGCCTTGATGAGGCCGGTGATCACATCCACCGACGGTCGCTGCGTGGCCAGGATCAGATGCAGGCCCGAAGCGCGCGCCTTCTGCGCCAGCCGCGCGATCAGCTCCTCGACCTTCTTGCCGACGATCATCATCAGATCGGCCAGCTCGTCGATGATGATCACGATGTAGGGCAGCGGCGCCAGATCCGGGATGGCGCTCTGGTCCATGCGCGGATCGTTGGCCGCCTGCTGCAGCAGCACCGGATTCCTGATCGGCTTGCCGGCCTCGTTGGCGTCGCGCACCTTCTTGTTGTAGCCGGTGATGTTGCGCACGCCCAGCGCCGACATCAGCTGGTAGCGACGCTCCATCTCGGCCACCGCCCAGCGCAGCGCGTTGGCGGCATGCTTCATGTCGGTGACCACGGGCGCCAGCAGGTGCGGGATGCCCTCGTAGACCGACAGCTCGAGCATCTTTGGGTCGATCATGATCAGGCGCACATGTTCGGCGGTGCTCTTGTAGAGCAGCGACAGCACCATGGCATTGATGCCCACCGACTTGCCCGAGCCGGTGGTACCGGCGATCAGCAGGTGCGGCATGCGGGCAAGATCTGCCACCACCGGATTGCCGCCGATGTCCTTGCCCAGCGCCAGCGCCAGCGGCGAGTGCACTTCTTCGTAGGAGCGCGACTTGATGATCTCGCCCAGCGTCACCACGTCGCGCTTCTCGTTGGGGATCTCAAGACCCATCACCGACTTGCCGGGGATGACTTCGACCACGCGCACCGAGATGGCCGACAGCGCGCGCGCCAGATCCTTGGCCAGGCCGGAGATCTGGCTGGCCTTGGTGCCCGGCGCCGGCTGCAGTTCGAAGCGCGTGACCACCGGCCCCGGATGCACGGCCACCACCTCGACCTCGACGCCGAAGTCCGCCAGCTTGATCTCGACCAGGCGCGACATGGCCTCGAGCGCCTCGGGCGAATAGCCCGCGACGCGCGCCGGCGGATCGTCCAGCAGGTTCATCGGCGGCAGTTCGCCGGACTTGGGCGGATCGAACAGCGTGACCTGGCGTTCCTTCTGCGCCCGCTCGCTCTTTTCGACCGCCGGCGGCGGCCTCTCGATGACCGGTGCGACCCGCGGCGGCGATGGCCTCCTGATCTGCTCCTCGCGCACGGCATCCTGGCGCACGCGCTTGCGCAGCTGCCCGTCGGCCACATCGCGCCGGGTGGAACGCCAGCTCTTGAGCCATGTCAGGCTCGCCCAGAACGCACGGCCGAGCGCATCGAACACACCGAACAGCGACACATGGAAGGCCAGCGCCAGTCCGGACAGCCAGGTGGCCAGCAGCAGCAGCGTGGCGCCGAGCATCTTCAGCCCGGCAGCCAGCGGATTGCCAACCAGCAGTCCCAGTACGCCGCCTGCGGACTGGCGCAGGGGGCCGGCCTCCCACCACAGCGTGGTCAGCGCGCAGCTGGAGATGAGCAGCAGCAGGAATCCTCCCAGACGCACGGCCAGGTTGGTGCGGCTGACAGGCTGCAGGGCCTCGACCCGGTTGCGGAAGATCAGCCAGGCGGCGATCAGCAGCACCAGCGGCAACAGGTACGATGGCCGACCAAACAGGAACAGCAGGATGTCGGCCAACTTCGCCCCGGCCGGACCGATGAGGTTGCGGGTGTCTTCGCCGTCGCCGGTGTAGGACCAGCCAGCATCGCCGGCGGAGTAGCTCAGCAGCGCCAGCAGCAGCAGGACGCCGACCACGGCCAGCAGCAGCGCGAGAATCTCGCGCACCGCCTTGAGCACTGCTTGGGTGAGGCGGCTCAAGACCTGGAAGTCTCCGGGATGTGCATGTTCATATGAGGTCGCGCCACATGCAGGTTGCGCTGCCTGACGGCACAATAGGCGCCAGAGGTAAATTATACATGAGCCAGGTCATCCACAGCCCCCTGATCGTGCTTGGTTCCGGCCCTGCCGGCTACAGCGCAGCCATCTACGCGGCGCGCGCCAACCGCGCGCCACTGCTGATCTCGGGGCTGGAACAGGGCGGGCAACTGATGACCACCACCGAGGTGGACAACTGGCCCGGTGACGTGGAGGGCCTCCTGGGCCCGGACCTGATGGATCGCATGCGGCGCCATGCCGAGCGCTTCAACACACGCATCGTCAACGACCACATCCACACCGCCAAACTCGGTCAGCGGCCGTTCATGCTCGAGGGTGACGCGGGCCGCTATACCTGCGATGCGCTGATCATCGCCACCGGCGCGGCCGCGAAGTACCTGGGCATCCCTTCCGAGGAGCGTTTCAAGGGTCGCGGTGTCTCGGCCTGCGCCACCTGCGATGGATTCTTCTTCCGCAACCAGCGCGTGGCGGTGATCGGCGGCGGCAATACGGCCGTGGAAGAAGCGCTCTACCTGTCTAACATCGCCGCGCATGTGACGCTGGTGCATCGGCGCGACCGGCTGCGCAGCGAGAAGATCCTGCAGGACCGGCTGTTCGCCAAGCAGCGCGAAGGCAAGGTGGATATCCGCTGGAACCACGCCGTGGACGAAGTGCTGGGCGATGACAGCGGCGTGAATGGCCTGCGCATCCGCGCCACTGACGGCGACAGCACTGCCACGCTGCCGGTCACCGGCACCTTCATCGCCATCGGCCACCAGCCCAACACACAGCTGTTCCAGGGTCAGCTCGCCATGCGCGGTGGTTACCTGACGGTGAAGAGCGGCACCGAGGGCGATGCCACCGCCACCAGCATCCCCGGCGTGTTTGCCGCTGGCGACGTGGCCGATTCGATCTATCGCCAGGCCATCACCTCGGCCGGGTCAGGCTGCATGGCCGCACTGGATGCCGACCGTTACCTGGAAGCGCTGGAACACGGCGGCTAACCTGCAACTGCGCGAACTGTCCCGGATCGACACCGTCCAGTCAGCCGACTGGAACCGGCTGCGCGGGGCCGAATGTCCGTTTCTGCGGCATGAGTTCCTCGCTGCACTCGAGCACCATGAGTGCGCCGCACCCGCCACGGGCTGGACTCCGGCACACCTGGCATTGTTTGACGGCGACCGGCTCGTCGCCGCGGCACCGGTGTACCGCAAGGCGCATTCCTGGGGCGAGTTCGTGTTCGATTTCAGCTGGGCCCAGGCACACGAGCGCCATGGCCTGGCCTACTACCCGAAGCTGCTCGTGGCGGTCCCCTTCTCACCCATCAATTCGCCGCGCCTGCTCACGGCGCCGGATGCCGCCGCCGAGCCCCTGCGCCAGCAGCTGATCGCGGCGCTGGCCGAACGCTGTGGCAGCGGCGGCGTGTCATCCGCGCATGCCCTGTTCATCAGCGGGGAAGAACTTGCCAGTTTCACCGCTGCGGGGTGGCTGGCCAGGCATGACGTCCAGTTCCACTGGCACAACCGCGACTACGGCAGCTTTGAAGACTTTCTGGCCGGCATGCGTTCCGAGAAGCGCAAGCAGCTGCGGCGCGAGCGCCGCCGGGTGGCCGAACAGGGCGTCCACTACCTCACGCTGCATGGCGGCAACATCACGCCACAGCAGCTGCAGTTTGCATTCGATGTGCATCAGCGCACTTTCGAAGTGCATGGCCACCCGCCCTACCTGAACCTGCCCTGCTTCAAGGAGCTTGCCGGCCTGCTGGGCGATGCGCTGATGGTGAAGCTGGCGATGCGGGGCGACACGCCGGTGGCCGCTGCCACCTTTCTGGTCTCGCACGACACACTGTACGGCCGCTACTGGGGCGCAGTGGGCGACTTCCACAGCCTGCATTTCGAGACCTGCTACCACCAGGGCATCGACTACTGCATCGAACGAGGCCTGGCGCGCTTCGAACCTGGCACCCAGGGCGAACACAAGCTGGTGCGCGGCTTCGAGCCGACCCCTACCTGCTCGGCACACTTTATTGCCGACCCGCGTTTCCGGGCCGCCATTGCCGACTACCTGGCGCGCGAACAGGATGCGGTGAGCGGCTATGCGGACCGCGCCAGCGCGCACACGCCCTTCCGCCGCGAATGAAAGGCCTCACCTGGCTTGAGGACACCGACCCGCCCGGGGACTTCCCGCCAGTGGCAATGGCCCTGCGCGAACCCAATGGGCTGCTGGCCGCCGGTGGGGACCTGTCGCCAGAGCGAGTGCGCGCAGCGTACTGCCGTGGCATTTTCCCCTGGTATGCAGCAGGCGAGCCGGTGCTGTGGTGGTCACCTGATCCGCGCGAGGTGCTGGTTCCGGACCAGTTCCACTGCTCGCGCAGCCTGCGGCGCCGCCTGCGCAGCGAGGTCTTCCGGATCACCGAGGACACCGCCTTTCCCGAGGTGATCGACGCCTGCGCCGCGGCGCGCGGCGCCAGCACCGGCGCCGGCACCTGGATCACCCCGCAGATGCGCAGCGCCTATGTCGGGCTGTACCGGCTGGGACTGGCCCACAGCGTCGAGGTCTGGGCCGGCCAGGCGCTGGTGGGCGGGCTGTATGGGGTCCGCACCGGTCGGGTGTTCAGCGGCGAATCGATGTTCAGCCGGCAGGACGACGCATCGAAGGCTGCGCTGGCCTGGCTGGCCGGGGCCTGCCCCGCGCGCGGCATCGCGCTGATCGACTGCCAGGTCCCTTCCGCGCACCTGCGCTCGCTTGGCAGCCGACCAATTCCCCGCGCCCAGTTCGTTGAATTCCTTGCCCCATAGCCGGCATCGTTGCTTTGCCGCCCCGGTTTATGCAGAATCCGCGGCCTCTTCTCGCAGCAATACCTCAGGCGGCATGTCCAAAGACGACGCGATCCAGATGGAAGGAGAAGTGGTTGAAACACTTCCCAACACCACGTTTCGCGTGCAGCTGAAGAATGGGCATGTGGTCACGGCGCATATCTCGGGCAAGATGCG
>DATKBK010000153.1:0-10670 GCA_035514045.1 Steroidobacteraceae bacterium
CAGTACCACTGAGATGTTGTCCTTGCCGCCGTTGTCGTTGGCAAGTTGTATGAGGTGCTGCCCGACCGAAAAGAGGTTCTTGCCAAAGGTGTTGACCGTCACTGCCATGTCGTCGTCGCCGATCATGTCAGACAGGCCGTCCGAGCACAGCAGGTAGACGTCGCCTTTGTGAACCGGGTGCTCCTGCATCTCCACTTCGACCTGGTTTTCGACGCCCAGCGCCCGGGTGACATAGTTCTTGTTGGAGGCGCGCTGCGCCTCTTCGGGGGAGTAGAAGCCGCGGTCCACCAGTTCCTGCAGCAGCGAGTGGTCCAGTGTGACCTGCTCGATCTCGGCGCCGCGCAATCGGTACAGGCGCGAGTCGCCCACATGGGCCACGGTGATCCTGTTGTCATAGAACAGGGCGGCCACCACGGTGGTGCCCATGCCCTGGCACTGGGTCTGGGTGCGGGCCGTCTGGTAGATGATCTTGTTGGCGCGCTGGATGGCATCGCGCAGGATGATGGTGGGGCGCGACAGTCCGGTGGCCGGGTCGGGAACCGACAGATCCTGCAACTGCAGCGCCTCGCGCACCAGGTTGAATATGGTCTTGACGGCGATGCCGCTGGCGACCTCGCCGGCGTTGTAGCCGCCCATGCCATCGGCCAGCACGGCCAGACCGATCTCGCCGTCGACGGCGATCATGTCCTCATTGTGCTCGCGGACCCTGCCCGTGTCGGTCTGGCCAACGCAGTGCAGCTTGCCTTTCAGGCTCATCAGGCCACGTGTTCCGGTTGCTCCCTAAGCTTGCCGGATCGTACTTAACTCTGGCACGCACTGCACTGCATGCGGGCCCGATTTGGGCGCCGCACACCGGATTTGTGGCCTGCGTCGCGTGCTGGCATGCTTGCCCGGGCCTCGCCGTCTGCCCCCTTTTGAACTGGATCGCGCTTTGGCCCGTACCCCCGCCACTGTCTATATCTGTGACGCCTGTCAGGGGCAAGCGTCCCGCTGGCAGGGCCAGTGTCCCCATTGCGGTGAGTGGAACAGCCTTGCAGCGCAGTCGGTTCCGGCGGCCAGCCGTGCCGCCGGCAAGACCCGCGCAGGTCTGGTCGCGGGCGGGGGCGCAACGCCGCTGGCTTCAGCCGTCGAGGCCGCCGCTGGCGATGGATTGCGTCGGCTGAGCGTGGGGGTGGGGGAGTTTGACCGGGTGCTCGGCGGTGGCCTGGTGCCGGGTTCGGTGGCCTTGCTGGGCGGTGAGCCCGGCATCGGCAAATCCACGCTGTTATTGCAGGTGGCCGGCGCCCTGGCTGGCCGGCACCCCGTGCTCTATGTCACCGGCGAAGAATCCATCGCCCAGGTGGGGCAGCGGGCCGGCCGGCTGGGCGGCGCCTGGCAGGGCGTGCAGGTGGCCGCCGAGACTGATCTGGACACGGTGCTGGCCCTGGCCCAGGCACAGCGGCCGGTGCTGCTGCTGATCGATTCGATCCAGACCATGCAGCTGGCTGGGCTGCCCAACGCGGCCGGCGCGGTGACCCAGCTGCGCGAGTGCACCGCTGCGCTGGTGCGCTTTGCCAAGGGCAGCGGCACGGCCGTGCTGATCGTGGGCCATGTGACCAAGGACGGGGCCATCGCAGGGCCGCGCCTGCTCGAGCACCTGGTGGACACCGTGCTGTATTTTGAGCGCGATGCCGGCAGCCGCTTCCGCCGCGTGCGCACGGCCAAGAATCGCTTTGGTGCCGCCAACGAGCTGGGCTTCTTCCTGATGCAGGAGAATGGCCTCAAGGAAGTGAAGAACCCGGCCGCAATCTTCCTGGCCCGGGCGCCGCAGCCGGTGGCGGGCAGCATCGTGATGGTGACCCGGGATGGCAACCGTCCGCTGCTGGTTGAAGTGCAGGGGCTGGTGGATCCGTCCCGATTCGGTGCGCCGCGGCGGGTGGCGCAGGGCGTGGATGCGGGCCGGCTGGCGATGCTGCTGGCCGTGCTGCACCGGCACGGTGGCGTGGGGCTGCAGGAACACGATGTGTTCGCCAATGTCGTCGGCGGGCTCTCGATCGAAGAGCCAGCGGCTGATCTGCCGGTGGCGCTGGCGCTGGCCTCGAGCCTGCGCGACGTGGCGCTGGCGGCGGATCTGGTGGTGTTCGGTGAGCTGGGCCTGACCGGAGAAGTGCGACCGGTGGCATTCGGCGAGGAGCGCATCCGCGAGGCCGCGAAGCTGGGTTTCCGGCGGGCACTGGTGCCCGAGGCCAACCTGCCGCGCGCAGCCATCGAGGGCATCGAAGTGATCGCGGTGGCGCGCATCGAGGATGCGCTGCGCCGGGTACTGGCGGGCTGAAGGCTATTATAATCGGCGCATGTTCACTCGACTGACCGAACGCCTCACGAAGGCCGTGGATTCGCTGCGCGGCCGCGGCCGTCTCACCGAAGAGAACATCGCCGATGGCCTGCGCGAAGTGCGCATGGCCCTGCTGGAAGCCGACGTGGCGCTGCCGGTGATCAAGCGCTTCATCGACGCGGTGAAGGCCAAGGCCATCGGCACCGAAGTGCAGGGCAGCCTCTCACCCGGCCAGGCGCTGGTGGGCGTGATCCACGACCAGCTGGTCCAGCTCATGGGCGGCAGCGCGCAGCCCTTCGAACTGCGCCACGCGCCCCCGGCGGTGATCCTGCTGGCGGGCCTGCAGGGTGCCGGCAAGACCACCACGGCCGGCAAGCTCGCGCGCCAGCTGATTGCGCAGAAGAAGCGTGTGCTGCTCACCAGCACCGACATCCGGCGGCCTGCGGCCGTGCTGCAGCTGCAGCGCCTGGCCGAACAGGTGGGGGCGGATTTCCATCCGGTACTGCCTGGCCAGACACCGGCCGCGATTGCCGCCAGCGCGCTGGATGCCGCGCGGCGCGGTGTTTATGGCGTGCTGATCGTCGACACGGCCGGCCGCCTGCACGTGGATGCTGAACTGATGCAGGAGGTGCGCGACATCGACCTCGCCGTGCAGCCGCATGAGCGCCTGTTCGTGGTCGACGCCATGGCCGGTCAGGACGCCGTCAACGCCGCGCGAGCCTTTGGCGAGGCGCTGGCGCTCACCGGCACCATCCTCACCAAGGCCGATGGCGATGCGCGGGGCGGCGCGGCGCTGTCGGTGCGCGAGATCACCGGCAGCCCATTGCTGTTCATGGGCACGGGCGAGAAGAGCGATGCGCTCGAGCCCTTTGATCCTGATCGCATGGCCCGCCGCATCCTCGGCATGGGCGATGTGGTGGCGCTGGTCGAGGAGGTGCGCCGCAATGTCGATGTCGAGCAGGCCGAACAACTGGCGAAGAAAGTCGCCAGGGGCAAGGGCTTCGACTTCAATGACCTGAAGGCGCAGCTGCAGCAGTTGGAGAAGATGGGTGGCATGGCCTCGCTGCTCGACAAGCTGCCCGGGGGCGCGCAGGCAGCGCAGAAACTTGCCTCCGGCCAGGGCGAGCGCGAACTCAAACGCCAGATCGCGCTGATCGATTCCATGACGCCGCGCGAGCGGCGCCGTCCCGAGATCATCGATGGTTCGCGCCGCCGCCGCATCGCCGCCGGTGCCGGCATGCAGGTGCAGGACGTCAACCGCCTCCTCAAGCAGCACCTGGAGATGCAGCGGATGATGAAGAAGCTGGGCAGCGGCAAGCTGCAGCGCATGATGGGCGCGATGGGCGGCAAGTTCCCGGGGATGCCGCGACCGTTCTGAAGACCTCGCCGCCGGCGTTCGCGCCGGTCAACTCAAGGTTGCCGCGAGCGATAGCCTTCAAGGGCCTGGCGCAGCGACGCATTGCCAGGAAAGCGCCGGAGGGCGCCTTCGAGCACGGCCATGCCCTCGGAAGCCTTGCCCGTTTCGACCAGCGACACGGCGTACACCAGCGCGTACTGTGGATTCTCCGGCGCAAGTTCGGCAGCCTGCCGGAACAGCGCCACCGAATCCGGGGTCCGGCCGGTGCGCACATGCAGCAGCCCGAGCATGTGCCGCACATCGCCCGACTCCGGATAAACCTGCATGGCCTCGCGCAGCAGCGGCTCGCCCAGGTCGTCGCGATTGCGCGCGCGGTAGATATCCGAGAGGTTGAGCATGGCCGGCAGGAAGTTCGGTGCAATCCGGCGCGCATGCAGCAGCGCCACTTCTGCGCCGTCCAGGTCGCCCTGGCCGGCGAGGAACACGCCCAGTTCGCTCATCGACTCGGGCAGGTCGGCGTTGTGTTGCAGCGCCTGGCGAT
Organism: Steroidobacteraceae bacterium; assembly: GCA_035514045.1. Taxonomy (GTDB): domain Bacteria; phylum Pseudomonadota; class Gammaproteobacteria; order Steroidobacterales; family Steroidobacteraceae; genus ZC4RG30. The sequence continues at coordinate 4,213 of DATKBK010000153.1, forward strand.
ACTCGTCGAACACATTGGCCAGCAGTGGCCGCAGCGTGGCCGGTGCCTGGGCCAGGGGCAGGTCCACCAGTTGTCGGGCGGCGGCCAGGCGCACCGACCGCAGCGGATCCTGCAGAAGCGCCTGCAGTCGCGCGACGCGCTGCATCGGGTCAAGAACTCCCAGCGCGGCAATGGCGCCGGTGCGCACCAGCGGATCGGCCGAGGACAACGCACCGGTGGCCGCGTCCACCTGCTCGCGCGAGGGGAAGCGTGCACTTTCCTGCAACATGATGGCGCGCAGGATGGGCGGATTGGCCTGATCCGCGGCATAGCCGAGCAGGCCGGCACTGGCTGACGGATCGTGCCGCCGCGCTGCGGTCAGCACCGTTGCATGGGTGTACCAGGGCTCGCTACGCCCGGTCTGCTGGGTGATGAATGCGGCAGCCCAGGCATCGTCGCGGTCGGTGTGGCACTGCGTGCAGGCATTGGGCACGCCGAAACGCAGGCTCGCGATGGGGTCTGGAATGCGGAAGGAATGGTCGCGGCGCGAGTCCACACCCATGTAGGTGCGCTCGGGCATGTGGCAGTTCACGCACTGCGCGCCGGCGGAGTCCGGCGGGTGGAAGAAATGGTCACGGCTCTGGAACTTCGGTGCCTCGTGGCACTGCAGGCACAAGCCGTTGCCGGAGACGCGCAGGCGGCTGCTGTGCGGTTCGTGGCAGTTGGTGCACGACACGTGGTTCTGGTGCATCCGGCTCTGCAGGAAGGAGCCGGCTTCGTAGACTTCGTCGCGTATCTGGCCGTCGGCGAAGTAAAGGCCGTCCACCAGTGAACTCAGGCTGAAATTGTCGAAGAAGTCCGCAGTGAGGTCCGGCTGCACAAGTTCGCCGCGGCGCGAATGGCAACCGCCGCAGACATCCAGTTGGCCGCCCAGGTTGGTCGCGCCCTGCGCCGCCTGGGCCGGGCGGGCGCCAACCGTCGGCTGCCACACAGCGCCTATGCGGGTGGCAAGGCCGCTGTTCTCGAGCGAGCGCTGGCCATTGGCCCACACCAGATGCCTTGAACCTGGTCCGTGGCAGGCTTCGCAGCCCACGTTCAGTTCCTGCCAGCGGGTGGTGTAGCTGTTGTCCTGTTGTGAGTAGCCCTTGACCAGCTCGGTTGAATGGCAGGTCGCGCAGCGGGAGTTCCAGTTCTGGAACGACCCGGTCCAGTGCAGCGGATCATCGTGGGCGATCTTTTCATCAGGATAGAGGTGATACCAGCGCTGACCTCCCGCTGCGGCTGGCCGGCTGTCCCAGCTGATGCTCAATGCCTGCAGGCGGCCGTCGGGAAATCCGATCAGGTATTGCTGCAGCGGATACCAGCCGAAGGTATACGCGACCGGAAAGGTCTGCAGTTCCCCGCTGGCATTGTCGGTTTCCACGAAGTACTGGCCATCGCGGGTGAAGAAGCGCGAGGTGGTGCCGAAGTGGTCAAAGGTCGCGCCGTTGAAATTGCCCAGCACCGAATCGGCAGCGGGTGTTTCCATGGCGTGGCGGTGATGGCTCTGCTGCCAGTTCTCGAAGGCTTCGCGGTGGCAACCGGCACAGGCCTGCGTGCCCACGAACCCCAGCGGGGGAGGTGGTTGGCGCGGCCACAGCAGCAACGCTGCCACAACGCCCAGCAGCGCCAGGCTGCCAGCCACCAGATATAGCGCGCGACGTCCGATCATCCCCCGACAGGCCCGATTTGACTGCAACTGCACCTAGCATGCAGGCTCACCGGTCGCCGACTCAAGGCGGGCGTTGAGCGCAGAAGGAGCACTCCCATGCAGCTGCAAGACATCGTGGCGCGTCGCATCGACGGCACCGAGCGTGACCTGTCCGAGTATCGCGGCCAGGTGCTGCTGGTCGTCAACGTCGCCAGCCGCTGCGGTTTCACGCCGCAGTACACCGGCCTGCAGGCGCTGTACGACAAGTACCGCGAGCGCGGCTTTGCCGTGCTGGGTTTCCCCTGCAATCAGTTCGGTGCGCAGGAGCCGGGCACCGAGGAGCAGATCGGCGCGTTCTGCAGCAGCACGTATAACGTGTCCTTTCCGCTGTTTGCGAAGGTCGAGGTCAATGGCGAGAACGCGCACCCGCTCTTCCGGCATCTGAAAAGCGCCGCGCCGGGCCTGCTGGGCACCGAGGCCATCAAGTGGAACTTCACCAAGTTCCTGATCGACCGGCAGGGCACTGTGGTGGCGCGCTTCGCGCCCAAGGATGCGCCCGAGGATCTGGACCCGGACATCGCGGCGCTGCTGCAGGGCCCCGGGCGCTGAGCTGCCGGTGCCCAGAGCGGGTTGGCGGCCATGCCGCGTTGCAGCATGCAACTTTGGTCCACCGTCACATCGCGCATGGATTTGCCCCAAGCTGTTGATCTGCGTAGAATCCCGCGCTCTTTTCGGTAGCCCTGAACAGCTTAATGAGGCCTCGACCCGAATCATGGTGACTATTCGTTTGACCCGGCGCGGATCGCGCAACAATCCCTATTTCCACGTGGTGGTGACCGATCACCGCAAGCGCCAGGGCAGCAAAGGCCTGGAGCAGGTGGGTTTCTTCAATCCCAAGGCTCGCAAGTCCGAGACTTCGCTGCGTCTGGATCTGCCGCGCATCGAGTACTGGCTGTCGCAGGGTGCGCAGCAGTCCGAGCGCGTCAGCCACCTGGTGCGCGAGTTCCGCAAACAGGCAGGAGCAGTAGCGGTACCAGCAGCGGCAGCGGCCTGAGCGCGAGCCATGCCGGGCGAAGACACCGGGTCGGCGCTGACGCTCGGCCAGGTGGGACGCCCGCACGGGATTCGCGGGTGGGTACTGGTCAGGTCGTTCGCCGATCCGCCCGACTCGCTGCTTGAATACGATGAGTGGCAGCTGGTTGCTCCCGGTGGAACCGCCAGGACGATCAGGTTGCTGGAAGGTACATCGTTCAAGGAGGGTCTGCGGGTCCGCCTTGAAGGTGTTGCGGACCGCGATGCGGCGCAGGCACTGACCGGTTGCTGGGTGCGCATCGCGCGCGAGCGCCTGCCGCCGTTGGCACAAGGCCAGCACTATCGCGACGACCTGGTGGGCTATACGGTCCGCAACGTCGAAGGGGTGGAGCTGGGCAGGGTGGATTATTTTGCCGACCCGCCTGCTGGGGCGGTGATGGTGGTGAAGGGCGAGCGCGAGCACTGGGTGCCCGTGACGCCGCAGCACCTGCTGAAGGTGCACGCCGATGCCAGACGCATCGACGTGGACTGGCCGGCAGAGCTGTGATGAAGGTCGAGGTGGTGACGCTGTTTCCGGCCATGGTCCGCCAGGCGCTGGAGTTCGGCATTACCGGGCGGGCGATCCGCCGCGAGCTGCTGTCGGTGGGTACGGAGGATCCGCGCGATCACACCACCGATGTGCATCGCACGGTGGATGATCGGCCCTATGGTGGCGGTCCGGGCATGGTGATGAAGCCCGAGCCCCTCACCGCGGCCATCGCGGCGGCGGCGGCGCGGGTGCCGGCGGGGAGCCGCAGGATCTACCTGTCGGCGCAGGGCGCGCGCTTCGACCAGAAGCGGGCCGCGGCGCTGAAGGACGCGTCCGGCCTGGTGCTGGTCGCGGGACGATATGAAGGGATCGACGAGCGCGTGATCGCGACGTCGATCGACGAGGAGCTGTCGGTGGGCGACTATGTGCTCTCCGGTGGCGAGCTGCCAGCGTTGATCGTGATCGACGCGGTGGCCAGATTGATGGATGGCGCCTTGAGCGATGCGCGTTCGAGTGTCGAGGAGAGTTTTGCGGACGGTCTGCTCGACTGGCCGCACTACACCCGACCCGAGGAATTCGCGGGGCTCAAGGTGCCCGAGGTGCTGGCCGGCGGCGACCACGAGCGCATCAGGCGCTGGCGGTTGCAGCAGGCGCTGGGCAGGACGTGGCAGCGACGCCCCGACCTGCTGCTGGCGCGGCGTGCCAGCACCGCTGAGGAGATCGAGCTTTTGAACGGGTATTTGCAGGAAAGGCAGAACGAACCATGAACCACATCATCCAGCAGATCGAAGCCGAGCGAGCCACGCGAAAGGTGCCGGAATTCAAGCCGGGCGACACCATCGTGGTGAGCGTCAAGGTGAAGGAAGGCGACCGCGAGCGCGTGCAGGCCTATGAGGGCGTGGTCATCGCGCGCAGCAATCGCGGCTTCAATTCCTCGGTCACCGTGCGCAAGATCAGCCACGGCGAGGGCGTGGAGCGCGTGTTCCAGCTGCACAGCCCGACCATCGACAGCATTTCGGTGAAGCGTCGCGGCAATGTGCGCCGCGCCAAGCTCTACTACCTGCGCGACCTGTCCGGCAAGGCAGCCCGCATCGAAGAGAAGGTCTGACGACCTGACGAAGCACTGGCGCATGGCAACAGTAGGCGGGTTCTTCAGGGGTCTCTGGCGCGGGTTGGACGGGCTGCGCCGCCTGCTGCACCTGATCCTGCTGCTGCTGATCTTCGGCTTCCTGGTCGGCGCGCTGACGGGCGGTGTGCCGCAGCTGCCGGCGCGCGGTGCGCTGCTCATCCAGCCCTACGGCCAGATCGTCGAGCAGCGCAGCGGCAATCCGCTCACCATTGCGTTCAATGAGGCACTCGGCGCCGGTTCCTCCGAGACCCTGCTGTGGGATCTGACTGATGCGATCCGCGCGGCCGCGCAGGACGATCGCGTTGCCGCCATCGGCCTGCAACTGGACTACCTTGCCGGCGCCGGCCTGCCCACGCTCGAAGAAGTCGCCGGCGCGATGCTTGAGTTCCGCGCCAGCGGCAAGAAGATCGTTGCCTGGGGCACCTCGCTGTCCCGATCCCGATACTACCTCGCAGCGCACGCCGACGAGATCTACCTCGATCCGATGGGTGAGGTGCTGATCGAGGGCTATGAACAGTACCGCATGTATTACAAGGGCCTGCTCGACAAGCTGGCCGTGGACGTGCACCTGTTCCGCGCCGGCGAGTTCAAGTCGGCGGCCGAGGATCTGGTGCGCACCAGCATGTCGCCCGAGGACCGTGAGGCGAGCCTCGCCTACCTGGCGGTGCTGTGGGGCAACTACAAGACTGCGGTGGGCGCTGCGCGCGGGGTGGACCCCGAGGTCATCGATCAGTATGTCGCCGGCTACATCGAAACCCTGCGCAGCAATGGCGGCGACGCTGCGGGCGCGGCGCTGGCCGCAGGGCTGGTCACAGGCCTGAAGGATGGCAACGGCGTGATCGAGCGCCTGGCCGAACTCGGCGGTCGCGACGACGAGGGGCGCGGCTACTCGCGCATCGATTACGGTAATTACGTGCAGCTGCGGCATGCCGCGCAACGGCTGGCAGGCGCCGGTGCTGGCAGCGTCGGCGTGGTGGTAGCCAGCGGCACCATCCTCGACGGGGACCAGCCACCGGGCACGGTAGGCGGTCTGACTGCGGCAGCACTGCTGCGCGAGGCCCGCGAGGACGAGGACATCGCCGCGGTGGTGCTGCGCATCGACAGCCCGGGCGGCAGTGCGCTGGCCTCCGAGGTGATCCACCGTGAGGTGGTGGCGCTGCGCGCCGCCGGCAAACCGGTGGTGGTGTCCATGGGTGATCTGGCGGCCTCCGGTGGCTATTACATCGCCGCGCCAGCCAATCGCATTATCGCCAGCGCCTCCACCATCACCGGCTCGATCGGTGTGTACGCAGCCATCCCCACGGTCGATCGCACGCTCGACAAGGTGGGGATCACAGTCGACGGCGTCGGCACCACGGCATTGTCGGGCAAGCTGCGCATCGACCGGCCGATGGACCCGGCACTGCGCGACTACGCGCAGCTTTCGGTGCAGCGCATTTATGACGTGTTCCTGGATCGAGTCGCCACGGGACGTGACCAGACGCGCGAGCAGGTGCACGAGGTGGCGCAGGGCAGGGTGTGGATCGGCAGCGATGCCCACGGGCACGGGCTGGTCGATGAGCTCGGCGGATACCAGATCGCACTGCAGGCAGCGGCGGAGCTGGCGCAGCTACCGTCCGGGCATGGCATTCGCCGCGTCGAGCCGAAGCTCAGCTGGGCCGAACAGCTCGCCATGCAGCTGCGCATCAGCGGTGCGCGCCTGTCGGGCGTACTGCTGGGCCCCGCGGTGCGCGAAGTGCAGCAGCAGCTCGGTCCGCTGGACCTGATTCGTGTGCAGTTCGACCGCATGCAGGGGGTCCTCTCGGGCGGGCAGCCGCAGACCCACTGCCTCTGCACGGCGGAGTAGGGTCACCCATGTCGCCGGTCCAGGGAAGGGCACCGGGGCATCTGGCCGAGTCGCGCGCCACGCGACTGTTCCTGGCGCTGGCCGGATTTCTCATCACCGACGCGCTGCTGGCCGAGTTCATCGGCGTGAAGATCTTCTCACTGGAGCGCACGATTGGCGTGGACGAGGTGCAGTGGAGCCTGCTGGGTGTCAGCGGCACGCTGTCCTTCACTGCTGGAGTCCTCTACTGGCCGCTGGTGTTCATCCTCACCGA